>CAMVLL010000012.1 GCA_947168315.1 uncultured Bacteroidota bacterium
GCACTAAGGTAAGTGAAAAATCTGACATGGCAAAATCCTGGGCAACTTTTTGTTACTCAGGAACTTAGAAAAATAAATAAACTAAAGTGCTGCGGAATTTAGGTATTGTAAAAAGGAGAATTAAAAGTTGTCATATTATTTATTCATCCGAAAAGGATTACTTTTACTATCTCACTTTTTATTGACCTGACTGACAGACAACCATCCAAAAAATTCTGAGTATTCCTTAATCGAACAATCCAGCAACAGATAGCATGTATCCGACAAAATCTCAAATATCTTATGCTCCGAACCAAACGTGCTGGTTAACCAACGACTGTCGAAGTTTCTGGATGTCGATGTTTCGAGGTAGTTCATTCGATTTCACCGCCAAGGCTGCTGCTGTACCTGCTCCTTGTCCAGTAACCAGACAAGTTCCTATGATGCGTGCATCCTCCATCAGCGCTTTTTCATAGCAAAAACAACGACCAGCAACAAGAAGATTATCGATGGTCTTAGGCACTAATGAGCGATAAGGAATCTGCCAATAAGGACGTTTGCTCGGGGTTATCCTTTGATCCTTATATGTCAGATTAGTCCATGCACCACTTACTCCGATAGCATCATCGAAGTTTCGGTAAGTCATACTATCCTCAAGCGTCAGCATATACTCTCCATCCAAGATTCGGGAAAGCCGGACACCAATCTGTGAGGCAGTATCCAAAAGATAAATATCCTGATAACCTGGCATTTTCTTCACTTCCTGGATATGCTCCCATGTATCTTTGCGGAATTTCTGCTGTAAGCGGGAAAGATTCTCTACATCCAAGGCATCCTGTTCCACTTCGCCCCAAACATTATACCAACTTACACCAGGAATCGGAGTATCACTACCTATATTTTGATAGACATAACCTGGGGCCTTTCGATTCACCTTATCAGCATTGCCCACACGATAGTTCATTCCAATAGCATACTTGATGACATCAAACTGTTCTCCTGCCCACTTAAAGACATCTCCGTCACCAGTACAATCGATGACAACTTTTGCCAAGATAGCTTGTCTGCCAGATTTACTTTCTACATAAACACCTTTAATAGTGCGTTTATCCATGATTGCTCCAGCTGCCCAAGTATGGTACAACACGTGTACCCCAGCTTCGCTTACCATCTCGTCCAATACATATTTTCCAGCTTCGGGATCAATTGTAGGATTTACTTCATCAATGGCCATGTTCATTGCACGTAAACGATCGACCATCTCACCACTCACTCCATGAATAACCTGTACTCGTTCCCCACTCTGTGATAATCCGTGGGTAGATAATAAGGGCAGGACCAAACCACCAGTCCACAATCCACCCAGATGATTATATCTTTCCAACAAATAAGTCTCCGCCCCAGTTCTACTAGCTGCAACTGCAGCAGCCACACCGGCAGGTCCACCACCAACCACCAACACATCTGTTTTTGCTAAGATAGAAACACGCTTGGCCGGTTCAGTGATATACTCCGACCCGTCTTCTGCTTGCTTGGGAACAAACTCCTTATCCTTTGGAGAAACACAACCACCTAATGCCAGCGTACCACCCGCTAACATCATATTTGTTATGAAATCACGACGTTTCATTATTTCTTTATTTGAATTGTATTGATTGAATTTGCTTGTAATGATAATGAAAGGACTTTGTCGCCTATTTTAAGGTTCAGATTCTTTACCGTTTCTTCCTTGTTACATAAAATAAGAACCAAGCCCCCATCCGAATTGCGAAAAGCCAAAACATCATCATAAGAACCAGAGACAGGAAGAAGATGAGCTCCAGGTAAAACATAATGACTGGCATGTTTCATCAAATAATACTCATAATTGTACTTATATGTCTTCGTTTCAGGATCCACCGAAATCAACGAGTTCTGCTTCCATCCCCATCGACTGATATAATCTTTTTCCAATGATGTATTCCAATATGTATATACATTCGCACCATTGCTTAGATAATGCTTCATCAACGACCAAGAATATAAGCACGTCTTCCAGTCGTTTCTACCATCACCACACTCCTGCTCCGTCTGGTAGATTGTCAAGGAAGGATTTTCCTGATGTATCTTTCCAATAGCATGTTTTCCTGCCCATTGAAATCCTACACCTTGAATATACTGACTGCTTTTCGGGTCTTTGAGCAAAGTATCAACCAACAAGGTGTTCGCCCTCTCTACCGTTCCAAACATCAAGCCGACGCCTATTTCTTTCATCTTAGGCCCCAAGAAACCACCAACAAATCGATTCAATCCCTCTGCCGTCCATGTACAACTCGGGAAGACCTGACAGGAATTAAACTCGTTCTGTGGCATAACCATTGAGATATTGATATTTTGTTCCCGATAAGCTTGGATAAACTTTGCAAAGTAAAGAGCATAGGCCTCTAAATAAGAATCTTCCTGTATGAACATATTCGTTCCTTCCATACCTTGTTGCTCTGGTAATAAGCCGTTATAGTATTTATCATCTACTCCATCACGGCTCAAGTTACAAGCATAATGCTTATTATATTTCATCCACGAAGGTGGTGACCATGGTGATGCCCACAACTTCAACTCCTTATTATATTTCAATGCTTCGTGAATGAAAGGTATCAATCCTTTTTTATCTCGTTCAATGGAGAATTTCTCCATCGCAAAATCTCCTTCATTCTCATTATAAGAATACCAGTCTGTTGCAAAATCATTCGCTGCTACAGGCATTCGGCAAATTGTGAAGTTGGCTCCATAACCTGGTTGGAATAACTCTTTGAATATTTCATCCTTGTCGGCTGATGATAATAAGTCTAACGAGAGCCATCCACACTCATTAAAACAAGAACCAAAGCCATCAATAACCTGAAGAGGATGATCAGCATCTATTTCTACATCAATCATAGCTGAATTATCCCCTGCAACTTCAACATCTTCCACCATCTGCCATGAGGCATCTGGAGTTGTCATCACCCACTCAATGGATTGTTTTTCCTTGCACGCTAACAGGCATATTGAACATAACAAGGCTAATAGAACTTTTATCATAAACTTGTATTATTATTTTTTGTGTACTATATCTTTTTTCTCAAGCATTGATTGATAAATCTGTTCCAAAACGTCTTTTCTGGTTGATTTACCTACGACTATATCTTGGAGGGTTTCTCCACTTAATTCTTTCCATCGGTTCAAGGTCTTTTCGTCAATCTTCTTCGAAAGGTCAGCATTCCACTCTGGTAGATAACCTTTCAATCCCATAAATTGTGACAAAGGAAAGTCTGCATCATTAGGATCTACATCTTTGTAGTAAATTAGGGTCATTCCTTGTTGGATTAATTTTCGTTGCAATTCAAGGATATTCACATCCTGTACTTTTTCCTTTCGATCGATTGCTATTGATGACGCAACTCCAGCAGCTTGTCCCATCGCCATCCAACAAGGCTCCATCCGTAACGTAGAAAACCCAATATGACTTCCTGATACTGGAACAGGCAAAAGAAGGTTATCTACTTCTTTGGGAACGATTACCCCATAAGGAACGGTATAAACAGCAGTCGGATAGCTCAGAAAACCATCCAAATGAATTCTTCCAGATTCTCTTTTCCTTACCGCGTGCGAGTCCAATGCATAATGACTAGCAGTAATACTTGTTTCATACAAAGGAGGACGACCTCCTTCTTTTACAGGAATAGCATCATTTGCGGTAAAAAAGTGTAAACCTACAAAACGTCGACCTTCACGAACATATACTTGACGAGGGAAATGCTCATTATCCAAATATTCATCCTTAGCCAAGCCCCATTCCCGGACAGCATCACGAAATTGTTTTGGAAGAGCCTCATCGTTTTGTGCAAAATAGAACAAGCCTTGGATATACTCTTTCAAGCGTTGAGCAAACTTATCTCTCCATTCCCAAGAAGATGTTGGCCAAGGCCAATTTTCCTCCGGCAAATCTGTGGACAAGAATACTCCATGTTGGTTATTAGCATCTGTCTTTTGATTAGGAACGCCAACCATATTAGTTACCTTGGCTATTCCCCATTTGTCACCAGGAATAGATGACTTAGCTCCCGCCAGCACTTTTCCCTTATTTTGCGTCATCATCTCCTGTGTGACGGATTGCATAGCTTTATCTGTGTTTCGACCAAGCAGCACATCTTCTATCATCGAGATATATTCTTCTCTGTCATAGTGCTCTGGTTTCTCAAATAAGAGTCGATTTGATGGATTATTTGTCAGACACAGCCGATAATTATATGCCTGAACTGCATTATCAGCCTGAAATGTGGAGCCACTGCCCTCCGGACCCCCCCAATACTTATAGACGCGTCCAGCTCCTGGTTCGTTAAACTCCGTTTTTCCTTCTCTTCCAACTTTAAAAGGAATACCTGCAGCAGCACCAAGGTCGCCCTCATAGGTAGCATCAAGAAAAACACGACCTTTGTATTCTTCCCGTTCACCGGTCAATCGATTTAGAAGATAGATTTTTTGAATAGAGTTTCCGCTCTTAACAACATTCTGGAGGTCAGCATCAAATTGACGCATCGTCAATACTTTGATATACGACTTGTTTTCTTCCAGAAAATCGTCGAATACCTTTGTGGCTGCAGATGGTTCAAAATGATAACCATCACTACAATCTTTTACCTGTTGAGAATCAGGGCCATATTTCTCAACATAATATTTTTTTATTCGTTGTACAAACTCACGAAAAAGGCCGGTTGTCGCATTTCGCGTATGAATATCCGTAGCCCCCAAGCCATTAGCTGGCAATCCTCCTACATGAGAGGTTCGTTCGAGAATTACGGACGTTTTTCCTTCCCTTGCTGCAGCAACGGCTGCCATGATTCCGCCCGGATTTCCACCGACAATAACAAGATCATATTGTTCTTGAGCAAATAACGGGAAGCAAAACAGACATACAATTATGCCACAAACAAGTTTTCTCATATTAACAATGATTGCCCTATCTGTTGAATATCTCCATAACCTTGCGTGAGTCTACTTTCTGCACACAATTATTGTGATTATCAATAGCCAAACAAGCAGCTATTGCAGCATTTTGACCCAGTACCATGAAGACAGGTTCCATGCGAATTGATCCGTAAGCTATATGAGAAGCCGACAAACAAACAGGAACGAGCAAGTTGGAAACCTCTTCCTCCTTAGGAGTGATGGCACGATAGGAAATATTATAAGGACCTCCAGGCCAAACCTCTACGTTTCCTTCATTCTTAACCATTCCATTTACGACATATCGTCCACAATTATGACTATCCATATTATAAGCACCCCATCCTACTACGTCTTCTGCAGTCTGCTTATGCTGACAATAGTCCTGAGTCATTACCATCCGTCCAATCATACGGCGAGCTTCTCGAATATAAAGCTGTGGAGTGAAATGGTCAGTATCCTCATATTCATCCTTCGGATAGCCCCAACGTAGCATTTCATCGCGAATTGTTTTAGGAACGCGGGAGTCATGGCCTACGAAATACAACATTCCTTTCGTATAGTCGATATGATCTTTAAAAATCTTTTCCCGGACTTCATAACTTCCATCTGGATAATCCCAATTTGCACCAATCATATCCGTTGAAAAAGCGTTTCGATTATTAATATCTGTCTTATGATTCGGCATAGAAGACCAAATAAACAGTTCGTTAAGTTTGGTATAATTTGCTTTTTCGATCAAACGAATCATCAGTTCGTATTTTGAAGGATCATAGTTTTCAGGTTTTGTTATTTCAATCTTTTTTTCAGGGTCATCCGTTAGTGTGATTCTAAAGTTATATGCTTGAACATCTTTGTTGCCGGAGCCTTGTTTGCCCATTTCTCCTGGCAGAATACCATATAACAAACCACTTTTAGGATCTCCTTTAATCTTATATGGGTCGACTCCATCAGGGAATTGGTGGCCATGCAACATCTGAACTCCATTTAATGATTCTCCGTATTGTTCATTATCCTCGCGTCCTACAAAATAGGATACGCCAGCCAAAGCCATTAAATCACCTTCATAACTACAATCAATAAAGACTTTTGCCTTGACCTCATTAAAAGTATCTGCTTTTGAGGTGTCTTCAAGGACAATGCTTTGAATGGTATTATTGTTTTTCTTTGCTTCAATTATTCTGTTTTGGTATAATACCTGAATATCAGCCTCTTTTATATACTGATTGAAGACATCCAAAGCAACATGTGGCTCAAACAGAAAAACAGGTTCATCTTTTCCATACTGTTTTCCTATTCGGCGATAAAAATCCAAAGACAAACCTTGAATAATCTCAACCTTTCCAATGTCGGTTTGGCCTAAACCTCCTGATGACAATCCACCTATACGCTTCGTCGGCTCAACCAACAAAACACTTTTTCCTTGTTTTTTTGCGGTATAAGCAGCAATTACTCCACCCGAAGTTGCTCCATACACACAAACATCAACTTTAATTACACTATTGTTGGAATCTTGATTCTCTACTTTTTTACAACCAGAACAGAAAACAATAAAAACAACTAAAACAATGAAACTAAATACCTTCTTCATAAATCATTATATTGCAATTCAATACAAATGTAAGAAAAAGTCTTCTATTATAAAACAATCGTTATTTTTTTGTAGAAAATCATTTCACATTTTAAAAGTGTACCTATTTAGTTTAATATTACTATATAAAAAGGAAAGTGTTAATGTTAATGCCATATTTAACGCCAAAAGCCTCCCTATGCCCTCAAATTAAAAAACATCCTTCACCTTCACCGTTTCTGCAACTAACATAATTTCAAAATGTTACAAATTAGATAAAACAAAAAAGGTGAACCATTAGGGTTCACCAGGCCTAAAATGCCTAAAAAAGGGTATATGGATTTTTGAGTTGAAATATTCGAAAACGATAAGGATATGGGGTCGACAAAAACACCCCTTCAAAAACTCGATGTTTGGTTTCAAAAACTTGATGTTCTGCTTCAAAAACTCGATTTTTCGGGGTTAAAAACTCGATAATTGAAAATAAAAATACGATGATAGTGAGTCAAAAACTCAACAAAATGAAATTATGATCAAAGTTTGGGATTTTATCTGCTGAAGAACAGCCGAAGGATCTGATTCACCGTCTGACTCAAATGAGCTAATGTGTATTCTTTATTCATTGATTTATCCAGACTTACTGGCCCAGATTGGATTGAAAATACAGCGGTGAAACCTCTTTTATTAAGTTCATCTACCGCTTCTACCGCACCTCCTATCGCAACGACAGGTATTTGATGTTTTTTGCTTAAGTCCAAAATGCCTTGCAGGGCTTTTCCCATACAAGTTTGTCTATCTACCTTGCCTTCGCCGGTTACCACAAGTGAGGCTTCCTTTATTACATTTTCAAAACCCAACAAGCGTAATACCGTCGGGCTTCCTGGCATCAGTTTAACGTTCAAAAAAGGCAGTAATCCTCCTGCCATTCCTCCCGCTGCGCCTGCTCCAGCCTGAAGATTGATATCTTTACCAAATTGGCGGAGTATTAGTTCTCGATAATGACATAAACCTTCATCCAGTTCTCTAACTTCATCGGAAGAAGCTCCCTTTTGAGGAGCAAACACATAGGCCGCCCCGTTTTTCCCACAAAAAGGATTGTCAACATCACAAATTATGGTAAAGGAAATATTTTTAAGTGATGAGAACATAGAAGTTGTGTCAATTTTATCTATGCTCTTCAATGTTTTTCCACAAGAATCGACTGTTCTTCCTTCTTTATCTAGAAAAGAAACACCCATTGCTGCAAGCATTCCCGTACCGGCATCATTTGTAGCGCTTCCTCCTAACCCTAAAAGAATATGAGTACAACCTTTTTGAACAGCATCTAGGACCATCTCACCTACGCCATAGGTGGAAGTAAACATTGGGTTCCGTTCTTTCTCCGACAAAAGGGGCAGTCCTGCCGCTGACGCCATCTCCATGATAGCCAAATGTTGGTCATAAACGATCGCATATCTCGTATTAAAGGAACGCATCAATGGGTCGTGTACAGTACAACAGACGGATTCTGCTCCTAAGGCATCAGCGAGTATCTCGACCGTACCTTCTCCGCCATCAGCAATCGGGAAAGATACGACGTCTATATCTTCCCATTCTGAACTGATAGCTCGTTGCAATGTCTGAGTTATTTCCTTTGAGCTTACAGATCCTTTAAACGAGTCGAATGCCAGAACGACCTTTTTCATACCATGTTATTTTCCTAAAATCCGACGATACTCCTCAGGATTATTCAGAATCTCTATCGCTTTCTTCAGATCAGGATCATCTTTCAGTTGTTGAACGATACCTCCACGTTGATAGTAATACCGTTTCACAACTTCATCTTCGATTGCACTCTTTATTTCTTTCTTGAAATGGTCAAGGTCACGGTCCAAATTGTGGGTAAGTTTGTTCTCCAAGGCCTTAAATTCTTCGGAAGCATCATCCATATAACCTTCGAACTGAGCAATCTCCTTCAGATTCTTCAAGATGGCCTCGCTCTGTCGGTCGTATGTAAACTTCTTCTCTTTAACCATCTCTTTGAAATCAACATAATCTTCATCTGTTATTTCAAACTGTTCCAGAGGAGCAACCGTAGAATGCTTCAAACAGTAGCGGGTAGCGTAGTCAAAGATGATATAATCATTGATCAAATAATACAGAATGTTTGGCAATTGCTCTGCTTTCACCTCAACATCCGGACGGATACCACCACCGTCACGAACCTCGCGTCCTCCTATCGTGTGGAAAACATTTGTCAGACTATCCGGGACTCTCGCGATGGAACCATCTGCATTTCTCTTCGAATAATCGATGGCCTGAATACATCTGCCGCTTGGGATATAATACTTCGATGTCGTAACTTTCATGCTGGCATTGTATGGTAATGGCCGAATTGTTTGCACCAATCCTTTTCCAAACGTACGACTACCCACAATCACTGCACGGTCAAGATCCTGCAACGAGCCTGAGAAAATCTCAGATGCTGAAGCTGTAGCACCACCCACCAGGACAGCAATCGGGATATCCAAATCCATGGGTTCATTCGTAGTCTTATAAGCTTGTGTTGCCTGTCTCATTTTTCCCTTTGTCACAACGATCTCTTGGTTCTTCGGAACAAAAAAGTTCACACAGTTAACCGCTTCACCTAATAATCCGCCGCCATTGGTACGAAGGTCAACGACAAGAGCCTTTGCACCTTGCTGTTTCAATTCGACAATTGCTTTCTTAATATCTTTTGAACAGTTCTCTACAGCAAAAGTTGTCATATAGATGAAGCCGATACTGTCGGTTACCATGGCATAATATGGAACAGGAATAGTCTTAATGGTTTGTCGGGTAATCTTAAACTCCTTGATTTCTCCTTTTCCATCGAGAGTAGGACGTTCCACTTTCACCATACAAACTGTTTCGGGGTCACCACGTAACGACTTACTTACCCTATCCATAAAATCTTGCGGGTCATCACCGTCACGAGTCATCGGTTTACCATCAACTTCCAAGATTAAATCACCTGCTTTCAACCCTGCTTTTGCTGCAGGGGAATCTTCGTTTGGCTCAGAAATGACTATACGATCCCTTTCTTTATAATACCGAATATATGATCCGACACCACCAAACTTACCACTGGTCATCTCTTTCAGTGTCTTGTCGTCCTCAGGATAATATTCTGTATATGGATCTGTCTGTGACAGCATTCCTTCAATACCATATTGAATTGTCTTCTCCGGATTAATGGTATCTACATAGAACATATCCAGTTCTTTGTAGACTGCATTGAATATATCCAGATTCTTGATGACTTGGAAATTACGATCATCCCCTATGCTAAAACTGTAGATAAAGACACCTAATAATCCTATCACAGCACAAAGCGTCAACCTTATAAATGTACGTCTCATATTATCTATTCGTTGTTTGATGCAAAATAACAATTAATCTTCATTTTGCTTGCACCAGTTCTCTTATATTTAACTTTATTTCATCCCATTTCTCATTTGATAAGGATGTTCCTACCACCTGAATGACTTCAGACGCAAGTATCGTACCGATACGTCCACATTTTTCTAATGACCAACCGTTCATCAGACCGTACATAAATCCTGCGGCATAAAAGTCTCCGGCACCGGTCGTATCTATTACATTTTCGATTTTTTTAGATTCCAATCGAACAATCTCTGTTCCTTTCTTGATAACCGATCCTTTTGAACCCAATTTAACGACAGCGATACTGCAAACCGAAGATATGGCGTCTACTGCTTTGCTAATATCCATTCCTGTAAAAGCCTTAGCCTCCTCTTTATTAGCAAAAACAATATCCACATACCGGTTTACTAATAATTTAAAGAAATCAAGATCTTCAGCAACGATATTGTAACTAGCCAAATCCAAACAAACCTGCAGTCCCGCATCTTTAGCCAATTGCATAGCTCGCATGATTAGGTCATGGTTCTGAACAAGATAACCTTCTACATAGAAATAAGTGTACCCTTTAAACATCTCTGGAGTCAGATCTGTTGCCTCCATGCGGAAAGAAGCTCCCAGGTGAGTAGCAAAGGTACGTTCACCATCCTTCGAAATAAAAGTTGAAGCTACACCGGACCTTACATCACTCTTTAACAGACGCATCTCTACACCTATGCGTTCACCTTCTTGTTGAAAGAATGTCCCCATCTCATCCGGTCCGATCTTACCAATGAAACCAGGTTTATCGCCCAACATAGCCAATGCTTTTACCATATTACCGGCAGAGCCACCAGTCGAGCGTTTTGTTTCCAGTTTATCAAAAACTGATTTTATATATAGGTACCTATCTTCGTCAATAAGTTGCATGCTCCCTTTCGGCAGATTCAGATTCTCCAACATCTTATCATCTGTCAAAGACACCAATACATCCACCAGGGCATTACCCATCCCGATTATTTTGTCCATTCCTTCATTTTTTTTTGCAAAGATATTGTTTATTTCGAAAATACCTATTATCTTTGCCCCGCATTTGTAAGAAATAACCTTCTTCTTTAGCTCAGTTGGTTAGAGCATCTGACTGTTAATCAGAGGGTCCTTGGTTCAAGTCCAAGAAGAAGAGCTCGGCTTACAAATGCATATTCTTCTTTAGCTCAGTTGGTTAGAGCATCTGACTGTTAATCAGAGGGTCCTTGGTTCAAGTCCAAGAAGAAGAGCACAAGAGGTTTGTTCTATGAGCGAACCTCTTTTTTTTGAAGATGTGAGTGATGATGAAAACAAAAGTCTCTATTTTCTTTATTAGTTTTTGCTTTGCTTGCTGTTTGTCCGCCTTTTCGCAGAATGAGGGACAAGCTCGACAGATTGTCATGAAGACACTTGACCTTATTCAAGCGCCAAGTGGCATTCAAATGGACTATCATGTTCAGTTCACTCGCCTCTTTTCAAAAGAAGGTGTTGTGGCTTTGAAAGGCAATATGTTCCACCGGGAATCAAAACGTACTGAAGAGTGGTACGATGGAACGAATCACTGGTCACTGAACAAAGCTTCCCAAAAGTTGAAATTGAATATGCCTAGTGAGTATGGTAATGACAAGGATTTAGGAGAATACCTCCAACAAGTTCGTACAGACTACAATTTTACACTGGATAACACCCAAAAGCATTGGGTCATCACACTTAAAGCTAAAAAAGATGCAAAAGTGGACATCAAAGAAGCGGTGGCTTACATTAACCGGGCAACTTATGAGCCTGTCCAAGTCAAGATGAAATGGAGTATTTTTTGGTTGACCTTAGATATTCTAAGTATGAAGAAAGTCTCTTATCCCGATTCCTATTATCGCTTTGACCAAAGCAAACATCCGGATGTTAAGATTATCGTGAAGAAGAAATAAAGAATCAATAACAAATAGGGCTGATGGTTTTCCATCAGCCCTGCATTTTCATATAATATTCCTCTTACAACTTACGAATCCAAATATTACGGAAGCTGATTGGCTTGCTTGGGTCGCCGTGCATCTGAAGAACAATAGGACCATCTCCGTGAGGAGTAACCTTCGGGAAGCCAATATATTCTGTTGTTCCTAAGATTTCAACATTGTTCTGAAGAACAACACCATTTTGGATAACGGTTACTCGTGGACGATACAGATATGTACCATCAGGATTGAAAATAGGAGCAGTGTAGATAATATCATAAACATTCCATTCACCTGGTTTACGCATTACATTTACCAAAGGTGGGGTTTGTTTATAGATAGAACCTGCCATACCATTTACATAAGTCTCGTTCTCGTAGCTATCAAGAATCTGTACTTCGTACATTCCCTGCAAGAACACGCCACTATTACCTCTTGACTGGCTTGTTCCCTCGATATCTTTTGGTACGCACCATTCGATATGCAATTGGAAATTGCCAAACTTCTCCTTTGTAGCAATGTCACCTGCACCACGCTCTTTGTTTACAACAATTACACCATTCTCTACTTTCCATTTTGCTTCACCACCTCTTGGGTTTTCCCACTGTGAAAGATCCTTACCATCAAACAACACGATAGCATCTGATGGAGCAGAGTTCGTCTTTGCATCACCTGGAGTTACAATCTTCGGTTGTGGAGTCCAATATTCCGACATTCCCGGACGCATAGGTTCTTGTTTTGGATAAGTCTTCTCTTGAGCATTGGCTGTAAAACACAAACCTAAAAAAGCAGCCATACTCAACACCATCATTTTTTTCATATTCACTTGTTTTTAAAAGAATTTGTTTTTCTATTTAACCGTAAAGTTATATAATTTTTCAATTATCTACTATATGAAGATATAAATTTCTTTACAATTTTACTTTTGCCACCAATTTACTGAAATTCACTGGCGAAATATTTGGCGCATGTGCATCTTCAGGATAGACAATGACGAACTCTCCGATAGCAATTTCAACAAATGAAGTTGGTTTATCATCCGAAAGAGCAAAATCTTTCTCAGCATCGTATTCCTTACAAAGGTGTTTCAAATCACGCGTTGCTTTCCAACCAAAGATTTCAGGTGCCGACAACGGTATATGTACATCCATATATTGTTGATGATATTCCAAGACTTGGTCTTCTTTCTTCATGCCCTTGACTTCAGAATAATTAATAAACAAGTCTTTTCCTTCCAACTCTATTCTACCATAAGGAACATCGGTAAAATCATGACTTTTCACATAATCAAACAGTTCCTTCAACAACGGATGAAGTGATTCTATCCGTTCACTATCTTTTAAATTACAATGTATCATAACCCTTCTCTTATAGCTTATTACAACGATCGAAGAAATGAATTTCTTCCAATTCCTTTCTCATGGCAGCTTCTTCTTCATCGGTCATATTCCGGAAAGGAACACGGTTCGGACCAAGATCCAGACCTAAAAACTTCATTATCCGTTTTCCTCCTACGATATTCCCACGAAAATGACAGATTACATTGATTACCTCTTGCGAGAAATTCTGTTTTTCGCGGGCTTCTTCCAGATTTCCTTTCTTCCATGCTTCTTGGATTCCTGCTAACTCACGACCATTATAGTTCGTCGTTCCACAGATACAGCCTTGAGCACCCCCCTGCGCAAGACTTGCAAGTTGTGTTTCATCTTGTCCGTGAAGCATATCATACTTACCATTCTTATATAAACAACACTGGTTATATTCGTATAAACTTTCAAATGTATACTTGACACCAGCAAAATTAGGGATTCGCCCGTCTACTGCCTTTAACAACTCCAACATTGAAAGATAAGCTCCATTAAATGCCGGAATATGATAATAATAGAATGGTAGATCAGGTGCTGCTGCTGCAATTTCCTCACAATACTTTACCAATTCTTCGATTCGTCCTATATGAGGGAACGGTGGAGCCATTGAGCCAACACCCCATGCACCAATCTGTTGCGCATGTTTCGCCAACCGTACACTTTCACGCAAACAACAACTGCCTACATGAACAATCACTTTAAACCCTTTTGGCACGGAGGCTACCCACTTCTCTGCTAATAACATACGTTCTTCAGTTGTCAACATATAACCTTCGCCAGAAGAACCATTGATAAAGACACCAATCATTCCATTCTTTTCCAACATATTCGCATAAGCCGGAATCGGTTCATAATTCACATCTCCGTTTGCATAAAACGGTGTGAACGGAGCATTAATCAATCCAATAATCTTTTCCATTATCTTATTTTTATTCCATATTATCTGTTTGAGGGCGTAAGAAATATAGTTGAAGAGCTAACGCCACAGCAACGACTACACTCAATAAGGCAAACCCTTCACCCAAGTTTCCACCATCTGTCCATTTTCCTAAAACTTGGGTAACAGCTGCTCCCGCGAAGACGCCAACCATGTTCATAATACCATAAGCCGTAGCACGATATCGCGATGAGACAAACTGACAAAGGATAGGCATATTGTTTGCATCAAACATACCATAGCCAATACCAAATAATAATCCAGCCCCGACAACAGCTACTAAGTTATGTCCATATCCCAATAACATCAATGCAGGAATAGTCATACCCAATCCGATAGCACTAGTATAAATCCTTCCGCGTATATTTCGTTGAACCCAACGATCTGAAAGAATTCCACCTATAATCACTCCAATAAAGGAGGAGAATGCGATGGTAATCGTCGAAAGTGGACCAGCTTGAGTCATAGGTATACCTAAGTTTTCAGCATATAATGTCGGTAACCAATTTTTCGTGGCCCATCCTGGCAAACTCGGAGCAGCAAAATAAAAAAGGATGATCCAAAACGCAAAGGTAGAAAGTACGACACCCAACCCTGAAAACAACGAAGCTTTCTTCTGTCCTGGCTCTCGGGCAACCGTGTGTACACGATGTGAGTTTTCATGCAATAAAAGAATCAATACTACTGAGTAGATAATTCCCACCATTCCAAATCCATGGAAAGCAGTCTGCCATGAGAACATCGAAGCCAATGTTGCTCCGAAACCACCGATGGCCTGTCCTACATATAATCCCGTCATATGAATACCAATTGCCAAAGAACGTGATTTCCCCTCATGCCAATCAGCTATCAGTGATAAGGCGGATGGTATATAAAGAGCTTCACTGATTCCCATCAATGCGCGAAGCACATACAACTCGCGAAAAGAATCTGCATATCCCATTAGAAAGGTGACAGCCGACCATACAAACAAACTGCCAACAACCAACCATTTCCGACTGACCTTATCCGCTACCATTCCCGCAACCGGACTTATGAACCCATAAATCCAGAGAAAAACAGCCATCAAAGCACCAAAAGCCTCAGCTTTATTCAACTCTACTATATCCACCTTCATTGCTTCTTGCATGGTGGACAGCATTTGTCGATCCATATAGTTCAACAATGCAACCATCCATAACAAGGCAACGACAACCCATGGATAGTATTTCTTATTCCTTATTGTATTCATAAAATTCCTAAAAACATCTGCAATTTACACTTTTTAGTTGAACAAGCCTACCAAATGATTCAACAAATCCTATTTTTTTGCATATATTTGTAAAATAAAGCATCATAAACACTCTTTTTTATGAAAAAATTTATCTTCTTTTTGAGCCTTTTCTTGGTTAACTTCATTGCTGCTAAAGAACCTATCAAAGTAGCTTGTGTAGGAAACAGTATCACATATGGCACCGGACTTCAGAATAGGGAAACAGAAGCCTTTCCTACTCTCATACAACAAATGTTGGGAGACGATTATCTTGTAGGAAACTTCGGGAAACCTGGTGCTACGTTATTGTATCACGGCCACCGTCCTTATGTACAACAAGAGGAATTTCAAAAAGCACTTCAGTTTAAAGGTGATATTGTTGTTATCCATTTAGGTGTCAACGATACAGATCCACGCAACTGGCCCAACTATCAAGATGAATTTGTTAAAGACTATCTCTCACTGATAGACTCATTCCGTGTCGTCAACCCTAAAGCTCGAATTCTGATTGCAAAAATGACACCGTTGGCAGTCCGTCATCATCGTTTTGAATCGGGAACACGTGATTGGCATCAACAAATTCAGTTAGCCATCGAAAGGGTTGCACATCATGCGAATGTCGAACTATTCGATTTCTTTGAACCTCTCTATCCTTACCCCAACTTCCTCAAAGATGCGGTTCATCCTGATAAACACGGCCATCAAATCATGGCAAAAACGGTGTATGGGGCCATAACGGGAAACTATGGAGGCTTGCAAATGCCTGCTCTTTATACTGATAACATGGTTTTGCAATGCCAACAAGACATTTCAATTCAAGGCATTTCCAATGCCAATGAAGAAATAACAGTTCAGATTGCTGGTCAAACAGTTCGAACCAAATCTGGATTAAATGGGAAATGGAGTGTTTCTCTTCAACCTTTGAAAGCTGGTGGACCTTATATGTTAACGGTTTCTACAAAAAAGAAGAAACTCACATTCCACAATGTACTTGCCGGTGAAGTATGGCTTTGCTCTGGACAATCTAATATGGAATTCATGCTTGAGCAATCTAATATCTCTCAAAAGGAGCTGTCACAAATAAACACAGATCAGATTAGATTGTATGACATGAAAGCTCGTTGGAGAACGGATAATGTGGCATGGGATGAGAATGCGCTCGACTCCCTTAATCATCTCATTCATTTTGTCCCGACAAAATGGACGAACTGTACAACAGAAACGGCAAAGCGATTCTCTGCTATAGCATATTATTTTGGAAAGATGTTGCAGGATAGCCTTAATGTCCCTATTGGATTAATATGTAATGCAGTCGGAGGATCCCCTACTGAGTCTTGGATTGACCGTTGGACTTTAGAATATGAGTTCCCGGCAATTCTACGGAATTGGAATAACAATGACTTTGTACAAGAGTGGGTCAGAGGACGTGCACAACGGAATATAGAAAAGGCAACAGATCCGTTACAACGCCATCCCTATCATCCTGCATTCCTATTTGAGTCCGGTATTTTGCCAATGAAAGACTTTACCATCAAAGGTGCTATCTGGTATCAAGGAGAGTCAAACGCCCATAACATTGAAACACACGAACGCTTATTTAGGTTATTAGTTAAAAGTTGGCGTACCTTCTTTAAACAAACCTCTTTACCTTTTTATTATGTCCAACTTTCAAGCATCGACCGACCATCTTGGACTCATTTTAGAGATAGCCAACGAAAACTCTTAAAAGAATTCTCAAACGTAGGGATGGCTGTGTCAAGCGATGTGGGCGATTCGTTGAATGTTCACCCTGTCAACAAGCGGCCCGTTGGAGAACGTCTTGCACGATGGGCTTTGAACCAAACATATCATAAGAATTTGACTGCATCTGGACCACTGATTTCATCAGCCAAAGCACAGGGGAAAAAGGCCGAACTTCTGTTTGATTATGGGAAAGGTCTGCATCCATCGGATGGACAAACGATTATTGGCTTTGAAGTCTCATCAGATGGTGACTTTTTCTTCCCGGCAAAGGCTATTTCAGAGAATGGGAAACTTATTGTATGGAATGATGAAGTGAATAACCCTTGCTTTGTACGTTATGCATGGCAACCTTTTACCAGAGCAAACCTCGTCAATGGTGACAATCTCCCTGCTTCTACTTTCCAAATTGAAATAAACGAATAATACGCAATTATATGAAAATCAAACTCTGCCTTTTAGGACTTCTCGCATGCTGTTTTGCATTACCCTCTTTTGCTCAAGCTGTAGATACTGTCGCCATTCAAGAAACTTCTATCCCAATTCTTATTGAACGACAGGACAACGAACTTTTCCGCATCCGTCTGGATGCTCAGCATTCTCAGATCTTTAATGAGATTAGTCTTGAATTTGGAAAAGAAGTGGATCTACAAGAGATTGATGCCGTCAAACTCTACTATAGTGGAACAGAAGCTGTTGAGAAAAAAGACCAGTTTCTTTTTGCACCCGTTGAATACGTTTCGGCCTTTACTGTAGGAAAAACCTTAGCTGCCAATCCATCCTACTCCGTACTAAAAGAAACTATTCCTCAGCCTCAACGAAAAATAACGCTCAAGGCCAATCAATCACTATTCCCCGGAATAAACTATTTTTGGATCAGTCTAAAAATGAAACCATCGGCTTCACTTCTTACCAAAGTATCCGCCAAAATTACAAATGTGAAGGTTGATCAATCCAAGGCTTTATTCAAAATGTATAATAAAGTCGAGACACATTACGTAGGAATCGGTGTGCGGCATTCGGGTGATGATGATGTGAATGCATATCGTATCCCTGGTATTGTAACCAGTAAACAAGGAACCCTATTAGCTGTTTATGATGTTCGCCACAATAGCAGTGTCGACCTACAAGAATATGTTGAAATAGGATTGAGCCGAAGCACAGACAAAGGACAAAGTTGGGAAAAGATGTGTATTCCGATGGGATTTGGTGAAGTGGGAGGACTACCTAAAGCACAAAATGGAGTTGGCGACCCAGCTATTTTGGTCGATGAAACGACAGGTACAATATGGATTGTAGCGGCATGGGTTCACGGCTTAGGTAATCGTAGGGCATGGTTTAACTCACAACCGGGAATGGACCTAAATCATACCGCACAACTAATGATGGTGAAGAGTGAAGATGACGGACAGACTTGGTCGGAGCCCATGAACTTTACGGCACAACTGAAGGATCCTTCTTGGTATTTCCTTCTACAAGGGCCTGGAAGAGGAATAACCATGGCAGATGGCACCTTGGTTTTCGCTGCTCAATTCATCGGTGCTGACCGAATACCGAATGCTTGCATTATTTATAGTAAAGACCATGGCAAAAACTGGAGTATCAGCACGCTGGCACGCACTAATACCACTGAATCACAAGTTGCTGAAATCGAACCAGGCGTCCTTATGCTTAATATGCGCGATAACCGAGGAGGAAGCAGAGCCGTCTCTACGACATCCGACATGGGGAAGACCTGGACCGAACACCCTTCTTCCAGAAAAGCATTACAGGAACCTGTATGTATGGCAAGCTTGATTCACGTAAACGCTTCCGACAACGTTTTAGGAAAAGACTTATTGCTTTTCTCTAACCCCAACGATACGAAGGAACGGAAGAATATTACGATAAAAGCAAGTTTAGATAGTGGTATGACTTGGTCAGAAAACAACCAATTGTTATTGGATTCGGAAGATGGTTGGGGATATAGCTGCCTTACCATGATAGACAAGGAAACGGTGGGTATTTTCTATGAAAGCAGTGTTGCCCACATGACATTCCAAGCCATCAAACTAAAGGATATCGTAAAAGAAGAATAAAAGAGTAGTAGCATTCATCGATGTAAAAATGCATCAGTATTTAGCGAGTTCTTATTCCTTAACAATAGTTACTCTTAGTGATTTCCTAAAAAGGTTGACAGGATCTCGTAAACATGATGCTTTGTCCCAGCGGATTTCCGAATGAATGAACCTCCTCAATTAAATATCGTTCTCGTTATCGTTTACGTTCATCGGAATAATAGACAAAGGCCGAGACAAACTCGGCCCTATGGTAGATCAGGGCATAATCTGCCCACTATACAGTTCTTTATTGCACAGATAAGCTCACATTCTTATTCTCAGCATCAGTATTCTGCAAGCGTCCGTTTCTTTCCTGAGTAGCTGTAATATATAACGTTAATGGCTTGGCAGTATTCTTGTTCCTGTCTGTCCATTGATTGCCACAATAAACATTATTCAGCAATATCGTAATATTTGTAATATCCAACTCACTCATGAGGTTATCATGACAGAGAACTTGTCCATATGTCGCTATATTACTTGGAATTGTTAAGGAAGTCAGATAATTTGAGTAGCAATATAAAAACTGTAATGCTGTACAGCCTGTCAGATTCAAAGAGGTCAGTTGGTCATCGTAACAATACAAAGTGTTCAAAGCAGTACAATTCGAAACATCCAACGTAGTCAACGGGTTGGACCAACAGAGCAACTTTTTCAATGTCGTACAGTTTGAAACATCCAGCGAAGTAATCTGGTTTTCATAGCATTCAAGATTTTGCAATGTTATATTGTGCGAGATGTCCAAAAAGGTCAATTGGTTTCGAGAGCAATTTAACGTTGTCATAGCTGTATTTTGCGAAATATCCAAAGACGTTAACAAATTACCACTACATCCGAACCAGTTCAGTTTCGTAAGGTTTGATACGTCCAACGAAGTCAGTTGGTTAATATCACAGAGTAACATCGTAATTTTAGGATTATTCGACACATCCAATGAAGTCAGTTTGTTCGAACTAACGGTGAGAGACTGCATTTCTACATTCCTTGAGAGATCAATGGAAGAAATTTGATTGCCGGTACATACTAATTGATTCAACAGAAGATTATTTGATATATCCACTTCAGATAGATTATTGTATTCAAAAAGTAGACCTCTTAAGGCTTTGTTTTTTGAAATATCCAACGTTGTCAATTGATTTCTATTTAAACTAAGATTCAATAAGTCTGTATTTCTGGTTACATCCAAGGATGTTAACTGATTCTCATCACAAATCAAACTTGTTAATGCTGTATTTCTTGACACATCAAGAGTTGTTAAATAATTACGGTAACAATTTATACTTGTTAATTCCACATTATTCGATACATCCAATGTCGTCAGTTCATTCCATCCGCATTCTAATTTTGTTAATAAAGTATTCTTCGATACATCCAATGATGTCAGTTTATTCTGTCTGCAATCGAGCTCACTCAGATTGGGGAAGAATCCGATTTCATCGCATATGGTTGAGTCCTTCAGATTATAAACATTTATTTTCGTTACCTTAGCCAACTCCTCCAGATTCTCCTTGATGTTGATAGTTCCATCATCGTTCTTGACGAAGTTTACGCCTTGGTTTGTTTCCGCGGCAGCGATAAGATTCAGGTTTCTGATCGTTCCAAGTTTAGCCTTGCCTACCAACTTATAAGCCTTGCCAGCCTCGAAGTTCTTACCCTCGATCTCAGCCTCATAGACGTCGTCACTTTTGTTCGAAGAGATACGGAAAACGATGGTCTTGTCCGTCATGTCCACCGGAGGGATCAGCATATAGGCTTTCAGTGTATCTGCTTCTTCAGTGAACATTTCGTCTTTCAACAGGTCTGTTTCGATATAGTTAGAATACTCTGACGGCACAAATACGGGTACTGTTCCCGAGAGATCCATCACACCTTTCACACCCACTTTCTCCGGACTCACATAAAGTCGTCCGAAACGTCCGTAAGTATTCGCATCCATTGCAATCTCAATCTTCAGGATGGCAGAGATACGCTTCATATTGAAGGTGATCTCACCGTTTGTTGGCGAGATTGCTCCCGTAGCCATGAAGTCATACTCGTCGAAGTTCTCCTGCGTCTGTCCGGTATAGTCGATTGCCACCGCTTCGATGCCCTCATTGTTGATGTCGTATGGGAAGTAAGCCGCATACTTTCCGTCAGCACGGAGTGCCCACTGTCCGCCGTCAAAGAGTGCACTGCTACTGCCGACCGATTCTTCCATTACGGGAAACTTCACTTGACTGCCAACGAGCGGGAACACACCGGCGGCATCACCTTCTTCCCATTTGAAGTAGAGTTTTTCGTTATTCTCAATCAGATTGGAACGGGTTGATGCATTGAACTGCATCTCGGGAACAACGATGTTGATGGACTTGATGGAATTAGCCATGACGGAAGGCACTTCATCCGGTTGAGGCACGAATGTTTCTTCCGAACAGGCAGTAAGTCCTGCGAGGAAGCATAGGAACAATAAATGCTTAATCAATTTCATAAGTATTTTCTTTTTTATTATTTGCAGCATAACTATTTGGTACGCAATTTAGTAAAAAAGCGTTGTTTTATCTTACCCGTTTTCTTAAAGTATGTTAACAATTTTCTTTTTGTTGAGGGTTTTGAAAAGCCGGGCTTAGACAGCTAATACCGCAAATCATGATGGATACAAAATGTGTAAATAATCAGTTCCGGCCTTTAGTCGGTGACTTTTATTTCATGAATAGCCTTGTGTAATTCCGGAAAAACTACGGAAAGGGAAGAGAAGAATAAAAGACGATGAATTCATCGAATTTTGCCTTCTTTCAACGCCTGCATGATGTTAGCGGGCGGGCGTTGGTTAAGCAGTTCATTCTTCATAAAATCCATGTACGGAGCAACATGACTGAAGAACTGAAAATAGCCTTTACATAAGTAGTTTAAACCCGACTCCCCATCTTTTGTACGACAGAAACGGTTTTTGGGACATTCCCCATTGCAAGCAAACAGATAAGGACACTGCTTGCACTGCCCTGGTAACGATGAATATTTTGCCTGACCGAAGGCTTGCTGACGATCACTGTACATCATCTCGACCAAAGTCTTTGTATAGATATTACCCAACTTATATTGAGGGAAAACAAAATGGTCACATGAATAAACGTCACCATTATATTCCATCACACCAGCATGACCACAAGTCTTTGCTAACGAACATACCCCAGGTTGCTCTCCTATCCAGTTTGCCAATGTTGAGTCAAATAGTTGGATATAATAATCTCCCACATCGTTCCGTACCCATTCATCAAAGATCGTACAGGTAAAATGTCCCCACTGTTCAGGAGTGATTGAGAAATCAGCCATCTTCTCATCTCCCTCTTCCACGGCTGCCAAGTGTCTTCCATCCTGATGGTTGAATATTCTTTCGACGATTGGAGTGAATTGAATGTAATGACATCCTATTTTCTTAAAGAAATGATAGAAGTCAAGTGGATAATCTGCGTTGAAATCATTTACGACAGCCATTGCATTCCATTCCACCTGATGTTTATTCAACAGTTCTATGCCTTTCATGACCTTGATAAAGGATGGTTGTCCTTGTCGGTTTCGCCGATATTCGTCATGAAACTCCTGAGGACCGTCGATAGACACTCCGACTAGCCATTGATGATCATGGAAGAACTTGCACCATTCATCATTCAGCATGGTTCCGTTTGTTTGGATACAATTATCTATCCTCCTGCCTTTGGCATATTTTTGCTGTAACTCCAACGCCTTCTTATAAAAAGAAAGAGGACGCATCAAGGTCTCCCCGCCATGCCACGTGAACAACACATCTGGCATCATTTGAGACTCAATGTATTCCTTAATGAACTTCTCCAGCAGCTCATCACTCATAATATGTTTCGAAGAGTCTTGATACAGATTTAATTTCTCCAAATAATAACAATAATCGCATGCCAAATTGCAATGGGCTCCCACTGGTTTGAGCATGACATAAAGTGGACGGGCAAATGGAGATACAGTCGTCATAAGGTGTTGTTATTATGATTTGTCAATTTTGCAAAGACTGCATCCAATAAAGCTTTGCAATGTCCTGGAAGAATAATATGATGATTCCCTATAGGTTCATTCAAGAAGTAATTAACTCTTTTGGGATGAGTGAGACGAATCACTTGTTGTGTCCGACATAAGTTTGGCTTAGCTTGATTAGCAATCAAAAGGCCTTCCTCCACGAAATAACGAGACAGGTTACCAGCCACCTTAAATACGGTTACTGGACCTTCCTGCATATAACCACGGATTCCAACTCCTATTCCTGACTCAAAATGCGTGTCCAAATCAAAATGTTGAACCATATTCAAAGGAATCGTACAATGAGCAAAAACCAGTTCCCCTTTTTCCACGTCAATACTTGCTGGATTAGCTTGGAAACCAGATACTCCTGTGACAGCCTTTCCTATCCGCATTGTCAGCATAGCTGGGATATCACCCTCACATCCTGCCACAATTCCATCTGCATTCAGTTGTGCCAATGCCAAGCAACCTGTGTTGTGAACGGCAGAAAGCAGGTCGAAACAACGAATGGTAAATCCATCTAACGAATAATCCTCAACAATATATTTAAGTGCTTGGTAGATTCGTATTGCACCTGAAAGCGAAGCTCGTATCTTCTCTGGAATACCTTTTAATTTCTCTAGCTCCAACAGCTCTTTTACAGATGCTTGAGCTTCAACTTCCAGTCTTTTCAAGACATCATCCATCTGAACATCGATCAGTTCAATGCCTAAACGCTCTTTTATCAAAGCATAATCCACATTGCTGGAGATTAACCAATCGGAAGGTTGGCCGATAACACCTAAACGAGTTGTTGCCAATTGTCGAATAGCTTGTTCTACTTGGTACAATAGAGCAATCTTCTGCTCCATGTAGGTGGTACTTCCATGAATAACTTCGCCCTGAAATCCGTTTTGCCGCAGAAACGACAAGATTTCTAATGATGCTGCCAACGAATTGCTTTTCCCAGAAGTTAACAGATAAAAAGGACGATTTGTAGATTGTAATAAAGATGGGAGCATTCGCTTGAAGATCCCTTCTGTTCCTCCTGTACGAACGTAAATAAGACTCAATGTATGGGAACCATAGTCCGAATAGTCATCCAACTTCAACGCATCCAACAGTTGCAGACTTTCCAGAAAATCTTTTGTGGTGGAATCAACCGACTTTGCATCGTGCAATTCGGATGTAAGAGTATATACTGCTATATCCATCATGGTACATTGCTTTTATTTTCTTCCAAAATCTGCTGGAATCTCTCCCCATTTCTCTGTATCCCATTTCAACAAAGGTGTATCATAGGTATGAGTATTTAGCCATCGCTCTGCACGTTCTATCAAATTGTACAGTGCTTCTGTCTTTTCATTCCGAGGTAATTTGGTATTACATTTCTTTTTCTTCACCCAAAGCAACGCATTTCGACTATCAGAATAGATCGGCATATGCATGTTATTGAGCTGCAAATGAGCTAATCCATGTACGATGGCAAGAAATTCCCCAATATTATTAGTACCATAAATAGGACCAAAATGAAACATTTCCTGTTCGTTCCCCAGATAGACACCCCGATACTCCATTTTACCCGGATTTCCACTACAGGCAGCATCCACCGCCAGACAGTTCCAGTCAAAATCCTTTGGCAAACGGTCGGCTAAAGCTCCTTTGGGAACGATTGGCCGCTCTTTCTCTTTCTGTTTTTCACGTTTTTCCGCCTCATGCTTGAAGAAGAGGTCGGCAGGTGTAGCAAAGGCGCACATCGCCTCCTCCATCGTATCGAAGGATTTGTAACGTGCGCCTTTATAACCTTTCACTTGGAGTTGGCATTCAGTCCACGAGGTATAGACTCCTGGACTTACCCCATTCCAAACAGTATAATATTTCTTTTTCCCAGCCATGTTACATACGGTCTGGAACTTCAATACCTAATAAACCCATAGCAGATTTCACAATCTTGGCAACATTAGCACTCAATGCCAGACGGAAGATTTTCTTGCTTTCGTCCTCTTCACGCAAGATACTGAAATCATGATAGAACTGATTGTATTCCTTAACCAAATCGTAGGTATAGTTTGCGATGACAGAAGGATTATAATCAGTCGCAGCTTGATTCACTACTACGCCAAAATCGGCTAATGTCTGAATCAGATCCTCTTCTTTTGTATTCAGTGACAAGCCTGAAGGGATAACTTCCGGCACTTGTATACCACTTTCTACAGCCTTACGCAATACCGATTGGATGCGGGCGTATGTATATTGGATAAATGGACCCGTATTTCCGTTGAAATCAATAGATTCTTCCGGGTTAAACAGCATATTCTTGCGTGCGTCAACCTTCAGAATAAAATATTTCAGAGCACCTAATCCAACAATCCGTGAGATATTGTCAGCCTCTTCTTGGGTCAATCCATCCAATTTACCCAGTTCTGCACTAGTTTCCTTAGCTGTCTGAATCATTGCGGCCATCAAGTCATCGGCATCAACTACCGTTCCTTCACGACTCTTCATCTTTCCGTTCGGCAGTTCAACCATTCCGTATGAGAAGTGTACCAACTCCTTACCCCATTTGAATCCCAGCTTATCCAACAGAATTGACAAAACTTGGAAATGATAGTTCTGCTCATTACCGACCACGTAAATCATCTTGTCGATTGGATAGTCTTGGAAACGAAGCTTTGCCGTTCCAATATCCTGAGTCATATAAACAGAGGTACCATCGCTTCGTAACAGTAGTTTTTGATCCAATCCTTCCGGAGTAAGGTCTGCCCAAACGGACTGGTCGTCTTTCTGGTAGAAGAGTCCTTTCTTCAAACCATCCAAAACCATTTCCTTCCCTTCCAGATAAGTTTGTGATTCGTAATAAATCTTATCAAAGTACACGCCCATCATCTTGTAAGTCTCATCGAAACCAGCATAAACCCATTCGTTCATCTTCGCCCAAAGAGCACGAATTTCAGGATCATTAGCTTCCCACTTACGAAGCATCTCATGAGCTTCTTTAATCAAAGGAGACTCTGCCTCTGCTTTCTTTTGGGCATCCTCATCGCTCATCCCCTCTGCCATTAATTTTGCTTTCAGCTCTGCAACTTCCGCACGGTAATGTTTGTCGAATGCTACGTAATAATCTCCAATCAGGTGATCACCTTTCTTACCACTCGACTCAGGAGTCTCACCATTGCCATATTTCAGCCAAGCAAGCATTGATTTACAAATATGGATACCACGGTCGTTGACGATGTTGGTTCGTACCACTTTATTTCCATTGGCTGCCATGATGTTGGCCAAGGCATTTCCCAATAGATTATTGCGTACATGTCCTAAGTGCAAAGGCTTGTTGGTGTTTGGTGAAGAGTATTCCACCATTACCAACGGTGAACTGTCCGTCACGGCTTTCTTTCCATAGTTCGGATCAGCCTGAATGCTATTCAATAACTCAATCCAATAGTCGGATGCAATAGTCATGTTCAGGAATCCCTTCACTGCATTATATTCCGCAATCAATTCTGGATGTTCTTGTTTCAGGCATGCACCAATCTCATTGGCTGTTTGTTCCGGAGCTTTTCGACTGATACGCAAAAATGGGAAAACAACCAACGTCAAATGTCCTTCAAACTCCTTCTTCGTGCGTTGCAACTGAACCATCGAGGCTGGTATTTCCTGACCATACAACGACTTGATTACCTGGATTACCGAGGCGGTCAATCTTTCTTCTATATTCATCATGATTTGTTCTTTCTTTGTTTGCGGCACAAAAGTACAAAAAAATCACTGATAATTTTACTTAAACTCATACTTTCCATCAATCATCACATCTTTTACGGCATTGATGTAATCGAAACCGTACATCATGTCCGGAAGGAAATAAGCTCCCTCAACCCACTCGTTCCACGCATAGAGTGTGATGAGTTTTGGTTGGTCGGGATGTGCGTCACAATAATCCTTTGCCCGTTGCAGATAAGCAGCAAAGGCCGTTGCCGACTTATTCAGATGTACTAAATGTTCAGCAGTCTTGTGCGGGAAACGTGGCGAGTCGTCATATCCGATGGATGCATTCGGGAAATAAGGGATGGTAACGGCTTTATCCCATGCTTCAATCCGTTCCCACGCTTCTTTTCCCCACTGCATATAATCTTCGCGGATTGGGCCACCCCAGTTATACTCTGTCAAGCTATTGATGCCTAACTCATTTATCTTTGCAACCAAGTCTTCGTTTGGCATACCACCAGCCATCAGCTGGAAGTGTACGCCGGGGAATCCTTCTTTCTTTGCTTCTTCACGGAAATAATCCAATCCTTTCTTCATCTCCTCTATTGAGCCAAAAGTTTTTATCCAATTCTCCAAACTAAAGACAGAGAAGATTGGTTCTCCATTGAACTTCAAGTAATTCGGTTGTTTGAAATATTGATCAATCACACGTTTCACCACAATTTTCCAATTATCCCAATCAATCTTTCCATTCCAAAGGCGGGAATCGTCTTCTCCATAACGGTGCACATTCCAATAATTGCGTGCCACATCGTGGTCGGCCCACATGATATAAAAGTTCATTTTCCGGTTATTCTTTGCCTTAAGGAAGCCATCGTTCAGACATCCTTCCAAAAATGGTTTGCTATCGAACCAATACCAATCGAAAATAAAGGTGTTCACTCCGTGACTCGTCGCCAAATCAATCCAACGCTCCATCACTTGCGGGTCATCATCCAATTCATATCCCCACAATGGCTGTTTAGGTTGGTAATGTCCTTTGAAACGTGGGTCACCTTTCTTGATAATCTCCCACTCTCCTGTTTTTTCTGGCCAAAGTACACGTTCGCCCATCGTATCATTATGACAGGACGGCCAGATATACGCTGCAACCAAATAATCGGATTGCGTTTTTTCTGTGGTCTGTGGCTGTTGTGTACAATTGCTGAAAATAAACGCAGCCACACAAATAGGCAATACAACGGATAATAACTTTTTCATATGGATTATTTTTTTTGAGGTTCTTTCTTAAAAAACTTCTCGAAGAAGAGAATCTGGTAGTCTATGGAGTTTCTCCAATACGGATGACTGTGATTGCCCGGCCGAGAGATAAAGTCGTGGTCTATTTTTCGTTCGGAAAGGATGCGGTGCAGTTCACAGTTCACTTGATAGAAGAAGTCGCTTTCACCACAATCGAAGATAATAGCCAGTTCTCCACTTTTCAAATCATTTATCTGATTGGCAATGACGTGTTCATCCCACCGTTCTTTGTTTTCTTCCAACGAACCCAACTGCTTTGCCATATCCCAGTTCTTTGGGAAAGGACGAATATCCACGCCTCCACTTGTACTACCGACAGCACCAAAGACATCTTTATGACGAATAGCGTTCCACATCGCTCCGTGTCCTCCCATGCTCAACCCGGTAATGGCTCTTCCCCTCCGGTCTGTGATTGTCGGATATCGCGTATCTGTGAATCGAATCAGCTCTTTCGAGATAAAGGTCTCAAATTGAGAGTCAGCATTCAGCGGACTGTCCCAATACCAACTGCCTTCACCCTCTGGAAGTACGAATATTATGCCCTTTTCATCGGCGATTTCTGGTAAATTAGGCTTCATGCCTAACCATTGTTTGGCATGATCACCAAAGCCATGCAACAAATAGATGACTGGACAGGTATCTTGTATTGTGTTTAATGCTATATCAGGAAGGACATACACTACCATCAAGTCCTTATTCATCTTATCACTATGTACCATCAACGTGTCAACCCTGGCTGCATTCCCATAAGAAATCAACACAAAAGCAAACAGCAAGAAACTCCAAAATCTACGCATAATCGATTATTTTTTCTCAAAGTTAAAACTCTATTTCCAGTTTTACAAAGAATTTATGATGTTTCACCGAGATAGTTAGTCTTGTCACCTATGTGGAAAACTCTTTCCACCAATGTGGAAAGCCTTTGTCACCTAGGTGACAAGCTTAAAAAGCAAGATATAGGATAGTGATCGGAACAGTTAACGGAGTTATCTACCGTACATTTATACGGCTTAATAGTAGGACTGACGAGAATATGATCAATTCGGAAATACATTCCATGTTGATGGAAGGTGAAACCAAAGCCATTACCCGTCTTGGCAAAAGCATCTTGCAAACCTTTCCCTATAACACGATGAGCATACGAGAGTGGTGAATCATTAAAATCGCCACAGGCAATGATATGTTTTAATCCTGATTTCTGAATAGCCTCAGCAATGGCATCAGCTTGCTGAGCACGAGTCCTTCCGGCAGTGCCCAACTTCTGGATTAATCGTTTAGAACCTTCTTTTACCACATCTTTATCATGATTAACAATCATCTCCTTGTATACTTCTTTGTCGTGTTCGGATAGCTTGTTCGACTCAAGATGGTTATTTACTACTAAAACCGTATCACCATTAATCAACATTCGATAGGCAATCGAACCATTATTCTTACTATTAAACCTGATAGGATTTGCCGATAAAATGGGGAATTTTGAGTAGCAACCCAAGCCATTTAAGAAACCAAACTTATAATAATGCTTGTATGGATAGTTCTTCAATGCATTATCTATATCTTCATGCTTGAGTTTTCTACTCCAGATAAATTCCTGCAAGCAAATAATATCGGCATTACTCTCCTGCAGATACTTCAGGACTTCGTTTGGATGCTGTTTTGTGTGTGCCTGGTAATTATTGAAACCATGGGTGTTGAACGACAACACCTTGATGGCGTCACGAGGGGGCTCCGACTGAAATGGATGAAACGGACAATAGGTATTGATTCCATTAATGCAAATCAAAAGTGTCAACAAGGATGTCCAAAAGAAACGACGCCGAAGCATCAGCCAAAAGACAAGGAAGAATAAAACGATCAGTAAAGGGATTGGGAAAAACAGCTGACTTACCGATGCTATCGGATGTCTCAACGGTCCAAGATAGGAACCGTAGCAACAATAGACAAGGAATAAACATGCCAAAACGTTTATCCCATACAAAATCCAACTGATTACTTTCCCGATATGCAACATTTTATTTCCTTCCTGCGTCAAAAAGTCGTTTCTTCTCCTCTGCCGTCAGACTATCATAGCCTGATTGTTTGAGTTTATCCAGAATTCGATCAATTTCATCACTTTGTGCCTTTTTACGGGCGTTGAAATCATAATCTTTCTGGTGTTTTCCATAGTGCACTTCCATCTTTGGTTTCCTCGGAGCCGTGAGATGAGCCCATCCTTCCGTAAGCCAATTGATACATTTGTTGATCCACGCCGTAACATCATGCCCTTTTGCTAAGGCGGCAGCGAACCACCAGCCTGCCAAAGCTCCTCCAAGATGAGCGATGTGTCCACCCGCATTTTGCGAAACAATCAACATAATATCCGCAATGACCATAATCAATGCCACATACTTCAGTCGGATACGTCCGATAAACATGAGGTTGACCTGATATTCGGGTTCACGGACAGCCACAGCTACAGTAATAGCTAATATCGAGGCAGATGCTCCCACCATCATTGCTGAATAAACGGCTTCCGAAAAATAGGGGAAGATATTATACGACAGTATATATAACAGACCTCCACACAGACCTCCCAAGAAATAGACTCCACGAAAATGCCTGGAAGAGAAGAATATTAAGAATAATCGTCCGAATGCCCATAGCCATAACATGTTAAAAGCCAGATGCAACAAGTTGGCATGCATGAACATATACGTAATAATGGACCATGGCTGACGAAGGAATGTCAAGATATCTGCAGGCAACTCAAACCATCTCCAGATCGTCAATGGCGTATTAAAAAGCAAGAAGATCAGGTTCAGGATATAAGTTGCTATGAAAATACCTATATTTATATAGATAAACTTCAAGCAAATACTTCCATGGCGGTATTTCTCCTGTATGTCAGTAAGGATATTGCCCATGTTTTTGTTGTTTCTTCCAATGTCTGATTAATAAGAAGCCGAATATCATACCTCCCAAGTGAGCGAAATGTGCCACATTATCTACGTTCATAGCTCCCAGCACCAACTCAAGAATCACATAGATGATAACAAAATACTTTGCCTTGATAGGGAAAGGTATTGGGATGATAAACAATTCGGCGTTCGGGAATAACATACCAAAGCCCATCAGAATACCATAGATCGCTCCTGAAGCGCCTACTGTGGTCATCTCATTCAGGTATTCACTCATAGGAATGACCATCGAACCGATATTCACAGTCTGATAAGATGACAGCACCGTGGTATATTCAATATATTGAACTAACTCTTGTACCAAACCTGCACCTATTCCACAAACCATGTAGAAAACAAGGAATCGCTTCGATCCCCATACGTTCTCAAGAGTACGACCAAACATCCACAAGGCGAACATATTGAAAAAGACATGCTCAAAATTGGCATGCATAAACATATAAGTCACCAATTGAGCGATATTAAAGTCGGATGCAAGGAAAAAGTGCAAACCCAAGTAGTCTGCTAAGTCAATGCCGTACCTGCGGGCCGCAATCATACCTAAGAAACAAAGTGCATTGATGATTAACAGGTTCTTGGTTACCGGTGGAAAATTATTCATAACTGTATCTTTTCTTTCTTTTTTTGAATAGACAAATATACTGATTTATTCCGTAATAGAACGAAGTCTTGTGTTTTTTTGAAGTTTGTGATTCCTTTTTATAGAGAGAATTTGAATAATGGGATTGAATTCGTTAAATTTGTCCACTCAAGCATCATGAGATTATTATTGTTAACCTATATTCCATAAAGAATTACTTTTTGTATTGCAAACTATTTTAAACAATGATGATATGAAGAGAAAAACTTTTTCCCATCTGATCCTTGGCCTGCTGCTCGGTTGTTTTCCTTTGAGCACACTTATGGCCGACAATCTTCCATATTGGCAAGATATGCACGTGACATCCATTAACAAAGTGCCTGCACGTACATCTTTTATGAGCTATCCTGATAGATCAACCGCTTTGGAAGGTAGTTATGAACATAGTCCATATTACCGTCTGTTGAACGGTACTTGGAACTTCTTCTTTGTAGATAGCTACAAACAGCTTCCTGCTAACATTGAGAAACCTGGAACAAACATCAACTGGAAAACGATTCAGGTACCAGGCAACTGGGAGATGCAAGGCTACGGCGTGGCTCTCTATACTAACCAACCTTACGATTTCCAACCGAGAAACCCTCAACCGCCTCAACTTCCTGAAGCAAATCCGGTCGGTGTGTACCAACGCGAATTTGAAGTACCAGCTGATTGGGCAGGACGTAACATCTATCTCCATCTGGAAGGAGCCAAATCAGGCGTTTATGTCTATATCAATGGAAAAGAAGTGGGCTATAATGAGGATGCAAAAAACCCAGGTGAATACCTCATCAACGACTATTTGCAAGGAACAAAGAATCACCTCGTTGTGAAATGCTACCGTTATAGCACGGGATCGTACCTAGAATGTCAAGACTTCTGGCGCATCAGTGGTATAGAACGTGATGTTTATCTGTTCTCCCAACCTAAGGTTGCCATTCAAGACTTCAAGGTCTTATCTACTTTGGATGATTCCTACAAAAACGGTATCTTCAGTGTTACCGTAGATATCAACAATCAAAATGATGCAGAACAACAAACAACCCTCGCCTTCGATTTATTGGATGCTCAAGGTAAAAGTGTTGCATCTGGAGAACAGTCACTGAAGGTGGCTCATGGGGTTAACGCTAAAGCCGTTACCTTTAAGGCTGATTTGCCAAACGTACAAACTTGGACTTCCGAACAGCCCAACCTCTACCAACTGATACTGACGGTAAAGGATAATAATCGTACAACCGAAGTAGTTCCTTATCATGTTGGCTTTCGTAAGTTTGAGATTAAAACGATTAACCAGAAATCGGCTAACGGAGAACCGTACATCTGCTTCTTCATCAACGGACAACCTATCAAACTGAAAGGTGTGAACATCCACGAACATAATCCAGAGACTGGACATTATGTGACAGAAGAATTGATGCGTAAGGACTTTGAACTGATGAAACAACACAACATCAACACGGTTCGTCTTTGCCACTATCCACAAAACCATCGTTTCTATGAACTTTGCGATGAATACGGTATTTACGTATACGATGAGGCTAATATCGAAAGTCACGGAATGGGTTACAACTTAAATAAAGGACGTACCTTAGGAAACAATCCGGAATGGTTGCCGAAGCACATGGACCGTACGATGAACATGTATCAGCGTAATAAAAACTATCCATCCATCATTGTTTTCTCCTTGGGTAACGAGGCTGGTAATGGATATAACTTCTACATGACTTACAACTGGCTGAAGGAACAGGAGAAAGATGGTATGAACCGTCCTATCTGTTACGAACGTGCTCAGTGGGAATGGAACTCGGATATGTACGTTCCTCAATACCCGGGCGCAGAATGGTTCGAGAGAATCGGAAAGAACGGCAGCGACCGTCCGATTGTTCCGTCAGAGTATGCTCACGCCATGGGTAATTCAACCGGTGCACTCTGGAACCAATGGCAAGCTATCTACAAATATCCGAACCTCCAAGGTGGATATATCTGGGATTGGGTTGATCAAGGCTTACTTCAAAAAGATGAAAACGGTCAGCCGTTCTATGCATACGGTGGCGACTTCGGTAAAGACGCACCAAGTGATGCAAACTTCCTTTGCAATGGTATCGTTAACCCTGACCGTAACCCACATCCTGCTATGCAAGAAGTGAAATATGCTTATCAGAATGTAGGCATCGAAATGATTGATGCGGCTGCTGGTAAGTTCAAAGTTACCAACCGCTTCTACTTTACCAACTTAAAAGATTATCAGATTGCCTATAAGGTTACAGCCAATAACATGATGATACGTGGTGGAAAAGTTGTGCTTGATATAGAGCCACAAGGCACAAAAGAACTGACTGTAAACGTGCAAGGATTGAAAGCTAGGAAAGATACAGAGTATTTCGTAACATTTACTGTTACCTCCTTGAAAGAACAACCTTTGGTTCCTGTGGGATTTACCGTAGCGGGCGAACAATTCCGCTTGCCGATTGACCCGATTAAGACATCGTTTGTCAATGGTAGTGCCATGAAGATGGAAGAAAACGGCAATATCATTACCTTAATAGGCAATAACTTGACGTTCGTATTCGACAAGAGTAAAGGTATCGTCACTTCTTATAAGTTTAGCGGTACAGAATACATTCAGAACGGTTTCGGTTTACAACCGAACTTCTGGCGTGCTCCTAACGATAATGACTATGGAAATGGTGAGCCGAAACGCACACAAGTATGGAAACAATCCAGCAAAAACTTCAAAGTTGTAGCTGCAACCCTGTCCGACAATCAGTTCGACGTGACTTACCAGTTGACTGCAGGCAATAAATACATGGTTACTTATACCTTTGGTAGGAATGGAAGTGTTCACGTGAAGAATGTTTTCACTCCTGTTGACGTAAAGGCTGAGGTACCACGTATCGGACTCCGTTTCCGTTTGCCTTCATCAATGGATCAAGTGACCTACTTCGGTCGTGGTCCTGAGGAGAACTACATTGACCGTAAAGCTGGCTATTTTGTTGATCTCTATAAGACAACTGCTGATGCCATGTACTATCCATACGTTCGGCCACAAGAAAATGGACACCGCACAGACACCCGTTGGCTGACTGTTTCTCAGAAAGATGGCAAGGGCTTACGAATTGTTGCCGATGAATTGCTCGAATTCAATGCATTACGTAACTCTGTAGAAGACTTCGACTCGGAAGAAACCATCAACCGTCCTCGTCAGTGGCGAAACTTCTCAGCCGAAGAGGTTGCTAACCACAACGAAGAAGAAGCCAAGAACGTACTGCGCCGTCAGACACATATCAATGATATCACACCACGCGACTATGTGGAGGTATGTGTTGATATGTTGCAACAAGGTGTCGGAGGTTACGACAGCTGGGGCTCACGTCCAGAACCATGGGCGACGATCAATCCAAACCAGACTTACGAATGGGGATTCACTATCAGTCCTTTAAAATAAATTGACATTTTGATAGGAAAAGGGCAGGAGAAAACAGTTCTTCTGCCCTTTTCTTATAAAAAAACGACAGGTTTATAATGTGTAATCCAATGATTATTAGTAATTTTGCAGCCGAATTTATAAAGTATTGAATGAAGACATTTGAAGAATTAGGCGTTTCTCCTGAAATACGGAGAGCAATTGAAGAGATGGGATATGCCAATCCCATGCCAGTACAAGAAGAAGTAATCCCCTATTTACTTGAAGAAGGAAATGACGTTGTAGCATTAGCACAGACAGGAACAGGTAAAACCGCTGCCTATGGATTGCCTTTAATCCAAAAGACAGATATACAAAACAGAATACCACAATCTCTTATCCTCTGCCCTACCCGCGAGTTATGTTTGCAAATCGCAGGCGACTTGTCGGATTATTCTAAATATATTCAAGGTCTGAAGATTATCCCTGTATATGGTGGTTCATCCATTGAAAGCCAGATCAGAATGCTTAAGACCGGAGTACATATCATCGTGGCTACCCCCGGCCGTTTGCTCGACTTGATGAAGCGCGGCGTAGCAAAGTTAGAAACCATCAAGAACGTAGTGATGGATGAAGCTGACGAGATGCTGGACATGGGATTTTCAGATGATTTGAACTCCATCTTGGAACAAGTACCGGAACAACGGAACACGTTGATGTTCTCGGCTACCATGAGTAACGAGATTGCCAAGATTGCAAAAACATATTTACATAACGCCAAGGAAATAACCATCGGAACACGCAACGAAGGCAGTGAAAACGTGAACCATTACGCATATATCGTTCACGCAAAGGACAAATATTTGGCCCTCAAGCGTATCGTTGACTATTATCCTCAGATTTATGGTATCATCTTCTGCCGTACCCGCATGGAAACACAGGAGATTGCCGACAAACTTATCGATGACGGCTATGATGCCGACTCTCTGCATGGAGAGTTGAGTCAGGCACAACGCGATTTGGTGATGATGAAGTTCCGCCAACGACATCTCCAACTTTTGGTTGCGACCGACGTAGCAGCAAGAGGATTGGATGTAAGCGACTTGACACACATCATCAACTACGGTTTCCCTGATGATATAGAGGTATATACTCACCGAAGTGGACGAACTGGTCGTGCAGGAAAGACAGGTATCTCCATCGCCATCATCAATATGAAGGAGCAAGGCAAGCTGAGAGCTATTGAAAAGAGCATCAAGAAATCATTCAATATCAGTAAACTTCCTAGCGGTCATGATATCTGCGAGCAACAACTCCTAAAGGTTATTGACGATGTCGAGAAAGTAAAGGTTAATGAAGAGGAAATCGCTACATTCCTGCCGGATATCTACCGCAAATGGGAATGGTTGTCTAAGGAAGACCTTATCAAGCGTATGGTTTCACTGGAGTTCAACCGATTCCTGGAGTACTATATGAATGCCGAGGAAATAGAAAGCCTGGATGCCGAAAAGAAGAAGGAAAGAAAGAGTGAGGAAAGAGGCAAACGGAAAGACCGTGGTACCAACAAAGAAAAGCGAGACAGAGTAGCCGAGAAAGGATACACCCGCATCTTCATCACCTTAGGTAAAAAAGACGGCATCGCTCCAACCAAGATTATCGAACTAATCAACCGTAATACCAAAGGGGAACGTGTGGAAGTTGGACGTATCGACCTGATGCAGAACTTCTCTTTCTTCGAAGTCATTGAAAGTCAAGCTAAATTAGTTACAAAAGCACTTAACGGTATTACTATCAAAGGCCGTAAACTCGTTGTCGAGGTAGCCGGTGAGAACCAAGGCAACAGCGACAAGAGCGGTAAGAAGAGAGCATCTGAAGGAAGAAAGAGCACTTCCAAAGCCAGTGAGCCGAAGGGTAGAGAACGTAAAGGAAAATCAGAGAAGAAAAAATCGAAAGATGATGATTTCTACTTCGAATCGACTAAAAAGAAAAAAGACGACTGGAAACAGTTCTTCCATAGTGATGAGACAGAAAAGAAAAGCAGGAAGAAGAAGAAATAATAGATATTAAATAAAGTTTTTGAAAGGTTGTGAATCAAATGAGATTTGCAACCTTTTTTGTTTTCCCATTGAGTATTGGAAGTTTTGTGGAATTTTTGTGCAAACTTTTAAGAAAAGAAAAAGTGCTAACCATTGAAATTCAATAAGTTAGCACTTTTCGTGGTACTCGAAGCGGGAGTATTTTAATGAAATAGTATAAAACACTATTTAATACTAAATATTTAATTTTCAATTAGATAATAAATTTTATTATTACATTATAATTACGCAAAATTACAATTTTGTGATAACTTTGTGATAACTTTTTTTGCAATTCCGATTAAAAGCTTTATCTTTGAAAAGTGATTAAAATACAATTGTCTATGGCAAATATTTCATATTATGAACTTTCAAAAAAGACGTATGATAATGGCCAAAAAGAGGTTATTATCGGAATTTTTATTTCTCAAAGCAACAAATTTAGGATAAAAACCGGCATAAAAGTTGATCCTAAATCCTTTCATGGAAAAGTTAAAGAGGGGAAAATTGCCAACTTAAGTAATCGATACAACAGCTATGAGATTACAATCCCCAAGATAGGGAAGCTGAATTTTTTAGAAGTAAAAGATTTGCAAGATCAACGGGATGGCCTGAAGAGTTATTGCTCTATTATTGATAGGATCATAACGAAAACCCAAGAAAAGGATAAAGACCGGCTTTCAAAGGAGTATGTTATGAACGCCAAACACCTGATAGACATTTACGGAACTCAATTTGAAGATATCACTTATAACAAAATCCTAGAGTTGGAAGAAAAAGAGCGAGTTGAAACCGAGAAAAAGATTGAAGAAGAACTCAAGGAATTAGAAAAGCTTCCATTCTTTGATTTGTTAAATGAATACCGGAACAATTCTAAAAAGAAAGTTAATGGCGTGCGTGAAGGAGATAAAAGTGACGTTTGGAAGAAGAACTTTGATGTACTGGTTCGTGCGTTAAAAAGATATGAATGGTTCATTAAATTGTCAAAGAATAGGGAATTCTCTTTGGATATTGACACCATTACAAAAGATACTCTTTCGAGCTTTGCATCATTTTTGCGAGAAGAACATCTGTTGTTAGAGAAATACCCAAAGATATTTAAAAAAATCCCTGCAACCACCGACAAAAGGAGGAATCCAAAACCACAGCCACGCGGGGATCATGCTATTGATGCGTTATTCAATAAATTAAGAGCTTTTATTTCATGGTGTATTGAAGAAGAGAAAACGACAAACAATCCATTAAAAGGTTTCTATGGCGTAAAAAGAGCAAAATATGATACCAGACCAGTCTATATTTCTTTGGAAGAACGCAACAAAATAGCTGATTTTGATTTGTCAGGTAATCCTTCATTAGAAATCCAACGCGACATCTTCATTTTTCAATGTTGTGTAGGCTGTCGTGTTTCTGATCTGATGAAACTTAAGCCAGAAAACATCATTAAAAACGAGAATGGCAAAGATAATCTTATTTACACACCACAAAAAACAGAAGATTCTAATAACAAGGGTGTTTCCGTTCCATTGAATCCGCGTGCAAAAGGATTGGTAAAAAAATATTATGGCGTTGATAAGGAAGGCCGGCTGTTCCCTTTCATCTCACCGCAGAAGTACAATGAAGCGATAAAAGAGATATTTGAAGTTTGCGGCATTACTCGCGATGTTTCCGTCTATGATCCATTAACTGGAAAAACAAAGATACGACCTATCAATGAAGTTGCATCTTCACACATGGCTAGACGGTGTTTTGTCGGTAACCTATACAAAAAATCTAAGGATCCGGCCTTGATTGCATCCATGTCCGGCCATAGCGAACAATCAAGGTCATTCAGTAGATACAGAGATATTGATGATGAAGATAAGGAAGAACTCGTTAACTTAATTGATTAAGGAGGAAGAAACATGGCATATTATAGAATCCCAACGAATAAAGAAAAAGAAGATATTATCAAAAAGATAAATAATGGTGAGATCACAGACTATGACAATATCGAATGGTTATCGCTTTTCAAGGTGAACGGCTATTATGACATAAGAACCGAACTATTTGACAGAATAGACAAACAATACTGGAAGCCGGTATTGAAGGCCTTCGTTGAGGCTGTTAGTGGATCTGATTCTATAGAGGTGATAAATTGGTTAAAAGGTCACTATGGCAAAGTATATCTTAAAAAATTTGAGAAAGAAGTCGATAAGCAGACGGAACAATCCGAACCGGAACAAAAGGTCGAGCCTCAACAAATAGACAATAGACACAGATCCGGAAGGAAAATCAAGGATAATTATAGTTGGATT
>CAMVLL010000013.1 GCA_947168315.1 uncultured Bacteroidota bacterium
AATAATCGTGATTGCCTAAAATAGAGACTATTCCATCGTTGGTCTTTAACTGTTTGAGTATCGGCATAAACTCGTCAAGCTCCTTCGCCTCATTGTTGACCAGGTCGCCAGTGAAGGCAATCAGATCTGCCTTTTGCTCATTACAAAGGTCAACAGCCTTTTGCATCGCCTTTCCATGGTCTGTCCAACTACCAATGTGGATGTCGGAGAGTTGGATGATACGGTAATTATCGAAGTCTTTCGGTAAACCGGATAATTCGATGCTAACTTCTTTTACCTGGAAGTGCTTTTTGCCTTCGACAGCACCATAAATCAGGCAACCTAACCCATACATTGCAGCCAGACATGCAATCATCTCTGAGAATCGTTTCTTCTTGGCGAAATAGGTTATGGGCCAAAGGATGACCATCAGTACGGTAAAGATAGCCTTTGGCATGGCGACTATCATCAGAATCAGGATGTACGTACTCAGTCTCTGCATGCTGTCCATGCTGAAATCGTGGGTAAGGTAGATGATAACCATCCCAATCAGCAATAGAATGGTAGGAATCCAGTATACATATCTGATCCATTTCCTTGGATTTTGGTTGATATATTTTCTTCCGATATACCAGTCGGGTATCAAAAGCAGAAGAATAAGAAAAAGCATTGTTCTTTCTAATACCATAATCCTATATTTAAATGATGTTACCTAAAAGAAATTTCTGTGCTGTCTCGATGTCGAATCCTCTTCGTCGGGCATAGTCGCTTAATTGTTGTTGGTCGATTTTCCCAACGGAGAAATAATAGGCTTGAGGATGCGCAATCATGAATCCGCTGACCGAAGCATGAGGTATCATCATCCCATTGTCGGTGAGTGTGATACCGATTTGTCGCATATCAATAAGTTGATTCAGGATAAAGTTGATGGACAAGTCGGGCAGGGAAGGATAGCCAATGGCAGGCCGTATTCCCTGATATTTTCCTTGCAACAGTTCCTTGATGGACAAAGACTCATCAGGAGCATATCCCCAAAGTTCTTTTCGAACGGTCAGGTGCAGTTTTTCGGCTGTAGCCTCGGCCAGTCTGTCCTCAATGGTTTGAACTAACAGTTCATTTTCCGACGAAGGGTTATTATAATGTACGGATGTCGCGAATAGTCCGATGTGATCGGTACCTGTATGCAAAGGTCGTACAAAGTCGCTTAGGCACACCAATGGTTGGTCATCCGATGTCGCTGTCTGTTGGCGGAGCATCGGGATACGTTGTTGTCCGATAATGAGGTCATCATCCTCAGAGTTAGCCTCCATGAGTTGGAAGATGGCAAAGGTCTTTGCCGTATGATCCATTTCCCTCAGCAAATTTTGGGCTTCTTGAAACAGCTGGATGGCCTCTTTTGCTTTGGGCATCTCTTCTTGAGGAAAGGAGTGTACCCATTGGTTATAACAAGCTTCGCAGGTATGAATATCAGCGATTGTCGCATATTTGGCGGGAAAGCCCCATGCGTGAAAGAAATATATCCAATTGATATATTCGCATACATCGTGTATGGCGTATTCTTTGATCATCGGTTGAAGGTTAACATCGCTCCGCGATAGTCGGCATCCACACGACCGTCATCATAAACCAGATGTCCGTTGACGAAGGTTTTCTCAACTTTTGCCTTGAAAGTGTGTCCTTCCATCGGACTCCATTGGCATTTGCTTAGGATATTCTCCTGACAGACTTTCCATGGTTTGTCAGGATGAATCAGTACGAGATCGGCTTTATAGTCAGGACGGATAAAACCGCGCTGTTCTATTTGAAAGAGTCGGGCAGGAGCATGGCACATTTTCTCGACCACCTGTTCGATGGTCAACACACCTTGCTCTGCCAGTTCCAACATATTGACCAGTGAGAACTGGATCATCGGCATTCCAGAAACCGCTTTGAAGGCACCGCCTTGCTTTTCGCTGAGCAAATGTGGGGCATGATCGGTGCCAATGGTATCGATCATATTTGTGGTGATAGCTTTTCGTAAGGCATCACGATCAGATTTTGTCTTGATGGATGGGTTGCATTTGATGCGTGATCCCAATGTCGAATAATCATCGTCGCAGAAGAGTAGGTGCGATACCGTCACCTCAGAGGTGATATGCTTTTCGTTCATGGGCTTGTCCTCGAACAATTGCAATTCCTTTTCGGTGGTGATGTGCAGGATATGCAGCCGACTACCAAATTCCTGTGCCAACCTGACGGCCAGAGCCGATGATTGGAAACAGGCTTCCGTATTTCGGATGGCAGGATGGTGACAAACGTCGGGATCATCCCCATAACGTTTGCGAAACGCATCCATATTGTCCTTAATAATGGATTGATCTAGCAATTAGGATAGGTGATTGTCGGAAAATACTCTTCAAAGCATCCAATCGGTCGACCAGCATATTGCCTGTGCTGGCTCCCATGAACAGTTTTACACCACATACGGTACGCTTATCTAGTTCAGAAAGCAGATGAGCGTTCGAGTTCGTCGCACCAAAGTAAAACGAATAGTTGGCAACGCTCATCTGTGCGGCATCATTGAACTTATCTTCAAGTGCTTCCAAGGTGGTCGTTTGTGGATTCGTGTTAGGCATGTCCATGAACGAAGTCACTCCACCGGCTACGGCAGCCATACTCTCGGTGTGCATGTCGGCTTTATGCGTCAGTCCTGGATCACGAAAGTGCACGTGCTCGTCGATGACACCCGGAATCAAGTATAATCCCTCAGCATGAATCAGTTCATCACACGGATATTGAGGATTCTCATCTTGTGGAAGGACCTCCGCTATCCGCTCATCCTCGATTACCACGGAACCGACGAAGCGTTTTCCTTCATTAATAATCAGGGCGTCCTTAATGCACGTACGTTTCATGCTTTTTTCTTTTGAGGATAACTGTGGAAGAGGCTATGCAACTTCAGTTGGATGACGCCGAAGAACGCTTCTCCGAAGATGCTGGTGTTCATTTTTGAGGTACCCAACTGACGGTTGACAAAGATAACCGGCACTTCGACAATCTTAAATCCACATTTATAAGCGGTAAACTTCATCTCGATTTGGAAGGCATAGCCTTTGAATCGGATCTTATCCAAGTCGATGGTCTCCAAAACCTCGCGACGGTAACACATAAATCCGGCGGTGGTATCATGGATAGGTATTCCTGTGATAAGTTGCACGTATTTCGATGCGAAATACGACATCAAGACTCTGCCCATCGGCCAGTTTACCACATTGACACCAGAGATATAACGTGATCCGATGGCAGCATCATATCCTTCCTCAGCACATTTTGAGTAGAGTTTGGGGAGATCGTCCGGGTTATGGCTGAAATCGGCATCCATCTCGAAGATATAGTCATACTGATGTTCAATAGCCCATTTGAAACCAGCGATATAAGCAGTTCCTAGTCCCAGTTTTCCCTTCCGCTCAATCATGAACAGTCGGTCAGGAAACTCTGTCTGCAATCGGCGAACGATGTCGGCCGTTCCATCCGGCGAGTTATCCTCAACCACTAAGATATGGAAGATATGCTCTTTATTGAAAACCGTCCGAATGATGCTCTCAATATTTTCCTTTTCATTATAAGTAGGAATAATGATAATGCTATCCGATTTGTTCATGATGAGATGATATTATGGATTATTGATAATGATTCCTGGTTTACTCTTGCTACTCAACGAGGTCTGAATAATCTGAGGAACAGATTTGAAAGACTCTATGTTAGAAGTCGTCGTAGTGCTTCCTGCAATCAAGGATAATGTCTTTTCCAGGAGCGCCTCACGTTCATCACCCAACGGATAAAGGTGAGAGACGATTCCACGTTCGCTGATTTCATAATCTGGAGTGATTCCATTGACATAATCAGCCTCTCCTTTTGCATTCAGAATGTAATATGTCACCGGCCAAACAATGAAGTCGTGCACATCGTCATCGAATGGCTCCATTCCGACAGGTTTCCCGAATGTTTTCTCGCCGACAAGGATTACATTACTGTTTCCCATGTAAGGTCGGAGACAGTTGATGAGTGCTTCGGATGCAGAGGCCGTATATGTAGAAGTGAGCACGTACAATCTGGATAAATTCAAGTTGTTGGCCATTTGCGAACTAAAGTTATACGTCTTGTCTTCAACATAAGAGGAGCCATTGCCTTTCAGTTGACAGAAAGATTTTCCCAACGCTGAGGCCGGTGCGAGCAAGCTACTCAACTCTATGGCACACGAAAGGTAACCACCCGTATTATATCGTAGGTCCAAGATAAACTCATCGACTCCTTGTGCCTTGAATTTAGCAAAAAGTGCTTGCATTTGTTGGCTATATTCTGTTTCTGAAGAATTGTCGTAAGGTCCTGTACTAAACTGGTTATAAACTAAATAAGCTATTTTCTTTGAACCAATAGTATAAATAGAGTCGAGGAAGAACGGGTTAATCTCGACAAAGTGAGACGCTCCGATGGTGACATCGTTTTTCACCACCCAAACTTGCACGTCATCATCCGATAAGACAACTTCTGATAGTGTGAGGGTGATGCCATCTCCATTCAACAGTTCATTATAGTTGTTGACTGTAAGCGCGGAACCGTTAATGGAAGAGATCCAATCGCCCCGTTCCAGTCCCGCTTCGGAGGCGGGAGAGTGAGGCATCACATAGAGTACACGGGCATAAACATGTGCCGTGGTACCTAATGGGTCGGTCATCACTTCGAAATCAAAGCCATACGTGGATTTATGGTCGATATTGACACGTGTCGCAGCCGCATCCTTCCGTTCGATATACGAGAAAGAATCCCCTTTTCCGTTCAGCGCCTTGGAATAAAGTCGTTGTTTCAGGTAGGATTCCTCTCCCTTGAAGTAATCTTTCTCAGTAACGCTTCCTAGGTTGTCGTTCCAGAGGTAGTATTTCTCCAGAACTTCATCTATCCAGCGGTTTCCCGAGGTCAGTTCGTAATACTCATGACTTCGGTCTTCCCCACAAGAGATGAGCAGAGAAACGGTACAGAAGAAAGAAATGTAAAGTAAAAACTTATTCATGTACTTCGCGGTAATATCATTGTTCTTAATGCAAAACTACTAAAAGTTTTGTTTTACAGCAACTCATCGGGCAGGAACTTTAATTTCTCAGGGTTGACTCCTTGTGCTATCAGTATTTGCATGTCTTCCCAATAATCATTTAGGAAATCCTCAAAGTCATTGCTCGATTCCACTGCATTCTTATAATAGATAATGGCTTGTTGGGTATTATCAAGGACTAACTGAATATGGGCTGCGTTCATCCAATCCTGCTTAGACGGTTTCTTTTCTTCCAAAACCATATCGTAATATTTCTTCGCCTCTTCAGTTTTACCGAGGTTGAAGTAACACCATCCAATGGCTCTTCGAGCATCCAACGGTTTCTTGCTCAAGTATTCCACTTTGAAGAAATATGATAGTGCTTCTTCATAGCGGCCCAACTCGAGAAGACAACGTCCGGTCTCCAAAGTGATACGTAAGTTGTCTGGATTCTGTGCCTCAACACGTTTGAAATAGTCCAAAGCCTTTTGCATATGGAGTGATTTCATATAGCACACGGCCATACGATGCAGAATCCAAGGATCGTTTGGCTCTAATGTCTCCGCCTCCTGATAGCGATCCACAGCCATTTCATAACGTGAGAGTCGTTCTAAGGCATAACCACCCTTCTGGTAGTATTCTACATTTGTATTATTCATCTTCGACAGTTGTAAGAAGAGGAGATTTGCATCTACAAAATATTCTTTGTCGAGTAAAAAATCAGCGATACTTTTCAGAATGGTCTCGTCGTTGAGAATTTCACCTAAATCATTGTTTTCCCAAAGGGCAAATTCGTCGTCGAAAACATCATATTCTTCGGCTTTATAAATCCATAACTTATAGAACCGGTATAGGTCGTGGATATACTGTCGACTGATTTGCTGTGCGGAAGTGTTATGGATGAGTTTCTCGTTAATCATCTCTTGTTGTTGTTCCGACAAGGCTTCCGATTGTTCATTGAATTGCGCGAGCATTTCCTTCTGCAATTCCAATGGAGTCATGAGCAGATTAAAGCACATCGAATATTTATCTGAGTTACAGAACATATCCGAATCGAGTATGAGCTTGATGATAATAGAGTCGTTATTGCCAATCTTCTCTTCTAGTTCGTCCAATCCTGTATAATGAATATCGAATGGATAGAACCAATGGGATATCTTCGTGAAGAAAGGATATCGTTTCAGCATGGAGAAAGGTCCCATATACATGTCTGCACCCGACTTTTGTAAGTCATCCAGTTCTTTGAAACTCTTTTCTATCCTGGCATCATTCGTCCACGACTCCCAAGAAGGGTTTCGTTTCGGATTATCCTCGCTGAGCATCTCATCAGTAAACAGTTTGGTATCGTTGAAGTTCTTCATGACGTTCGGGATAATCTCATTCTGCATCTTCTCATCAATTTTTTCCGTCTCACGGGTGAGAAGAATCTGCATCTGGATGTTATACAGGTTATGGATGAAGTTCGGATTATCCTTAAACTCTTTCAATATGAACTGAGCCTGTGGATAAAGTATGATGCGTTCGTGATAGAATAGCGACATCAAAGCTAATCCCACGATAGCACGTTGATTAATCATGATGTTCTCGTGCTGATAAGCATGGGCAAGGAAAAGGTATTTTCGTATGTCGAACCAACGTGTGGCAGCCATTGTCACGGCACTTACCAATACGCAGATGTCGTTTACTGGAACGACAACTGAGTGAAGAATCTCCATAATTGCCGATTCAGTCTCCTTGTTCCAAGGAGTAGATATCCATATCTGTTCGAAGAGCTCGTTAAGGTACTTCTCATGTCGCTCTTTGATTGCTGAAATCTCTTTTTTTTGCTTATCCATGTCTGGATAAAGTATAGAAACAGTAGCCATATCTTCAGTGTAGCTCTCCAGTCCCTCACGGATCTCCTCGAAGGTGTGTCCTGGATTATCCTTATATTTCGTTTGGATACGGTTATAGAGAGTGGCCGATTGCTTACTGCCTTTCGCGTTTCTCGCCCAGTCCATCAATTCATAGGTCCTGGCGATAATTTTAGCATATTGTTCCGATAAGTTTGGGTCTTTGTAGCCTTTCTTATCGTAATCCAACATTAATTCATAGGATGTGCTTATGGTTTCAATCTCAGATTTAAGTTTCCAGTCATTCGTTGAGGCTGCCATCGCTTGAATCTGTACAATAGCTTCTTTAAGTCGGTTAGAGGAAATGAGACTTACAATAGTTTCTATCTCTTTTCCTAAAAAATGTACGTAATCATCTGTCATTTTTGCCCTTTTAAAAGTTTATAATTAGTGTCTAGTGCATGCAAAAATAGGGAATTTTTCAAATACTCTCAATAAATTCATAAAATGAATGAGATTATTAATTAATTTTGTGGTGATTTAATGATTATGGATATTTTAGATTTACAACGTTTATATACCTCTCATCCAAATAGTTCAGCCATGACATCCTTGTTGCAGGATGCATCCGTACGGACTATTTTCTTGGGCGGATTGCATGCTTCGGCAGCTTCTTTGTTCTTTTCAACCATTTTCCAATCCACATCGGTTCCTGTGCTCTTTATTCTGAACGATTTAGAGGAAGCCGGCTATTTCTATCACGATTTGGTGCAAGCGAATGGTGATAAGGACATCCTTTTTTTCCCGTCTTCTTATCGCAGGGCCATCAAATATGGGCAGTCGGATGCTGCCAGCGAGATCCTGCGTACCGAGGTGCTGAACCGTTTACAGAACGGTGATGCCTTTTCCGTCGTGACTTATCCGGAGGCTTTGGCCGAAAAAGTGGTCTCTGCGCAGCGGATGGATGAGCATACCTTGAAGTTGAAGGTTGGAATGGACTATGGTGTGGAACATCTGGAGGAAGTTTTGTTTGAGCATGGCTTCAATCTGGTGGATTATGTGTATGAGCCGGGACAGTATGCTGTTCGTGGAAGTATTGTCGACGTATATTCTTTCTCTTCAGAATATCCTTATCGTATCGATTTCTTTGGGAATGAGATTGATAGTATACGTACATTTGAGGTGGAGACCCAACTCTCGAAGGAGAAAAAGGACGTGGTGGTCATCGTACCGGAGTTGCTTGGAAAGGAAACGAGTGGAAGTGTACCCTTTCTGAGCTATTTACCAGAGCAGACATTGGTGGCTTGTAAAGATCTCTTTTGGGTAAAGGAGCGCATTCATACTGTCCATGATGAGATTATCTCACCTCAAGCTGTGCATGCTTACGAAGGTGATAAGAGGGATTTGTTGAAGATAGGCGAATCGCTGATTGACGGTCCTGATTTTTTAAGCGCTGTCATGCCGTTCAAGCGTATTGAGTTCGGTAATAAGCCAATCGACGTTCCCGATGCTTCCTTGTCGTTCGACATTGATCCACAACCGCTCTATCATAAGAACTTCGATTTGGTCAGTAACTCCTTGACTGACTACATTGAAAGAGGCTATACCATATATATATGTACTGATAGCCAGAAGCAAGCGGCTCGTTTGAAAGATATATTTGAGGAAAGAGGTGACCATATCACGTTTAAGGAGATCAGCAAGACTTTGCACGGAGGATTTGCCGACAATCAGTTGAAGTGTTGTATCTTCACGGACCATCAGATATTTGACCGTTTCCATAAATATAACCTTCGTAGCGAGAAAGCACGCAATGGAAAGGTTGCCTTGACCTTAAAGGAGCTGAACGAATTTGAGATTGGCGATTATATCGTTCACATTGACCATGGTATCGGAAAGTTTGGCGGATTGATTCGTATGCCGAACGGTAACACTACGCAGGAAGTGATAAAGATTATCTATCAGCATGATGATGTCGTTTTCGTATCTATTCATAACCTGCATAAGATATCAAAGTATAAAGGTAAGGAAGGAGAGGAGCCTCGCCTCAGTCGTCTGGGTACCGGCGCTTGGGAAAAGATGAAGGATCGTACGAAGAGCAAGATCAAAGATATTGCCCGCGACCTCATTAAACTCTATTCTCAGCGGAAACATGAAAAAGGTTTCCAATATTCTCCTGACGGATACTTACAACAAGAGTTGGAAGCAAGCTTCCTTTATGAGGATACACCCGATCAGTTGAAGGCAACACAAGATGTGAAGGCAGATATGGAGAGCGATCGCCCGATGGACCGCCTAATATGTGGAGATGTAGGCTTCGGAAAGACGGAGGTGGCTATGCGTGCAGCCTTCAAAGCAGTAACAGATGGCAAACAGGTGGCAGTCCTTGTCCCGACAACAGTCTTGGCTTTTCAACATTATCAGACCTTTACAGACCGATTGAAGGATTTCCCTTGCAAAGTGGATTATCTGAGTCGGGCTCGTACTGCAAAAGCTATCACAGAGATAAAGAATGACTTGGCGTCAGGCAAGATAGATATCATCATTGGAACACATAAACTGATTGGGAAGAGCATCAAGTTCAAGGACTTGGGCCTACTAATTATTGATGAGGAACAGAAATTCGGAGTCAGCGTGAAGGAAAAACTTCGTCAAATGAAGGTGAATGTGGACACGCTGACTTTGACAGCCACACCTATTCCACGTACCCTTCAGTTCTCATTGATGGGAGCGCGCGATTTATCCGTCATCCAAACTCCACCGCCCAACAGATATCCAATCCAGACCGAGGTTCATGGCTTTAATGAGGAGATTATCACTGAGGCAATCAACTTCGAGATGAGCCGAAACGGGCAAGTTTTCTTTGTGAATAACCGCATTGAGAAGTTGTACGAGTTACAACATCTTATACAAACGAATATACCCGACTGTAGGGTGGCTGTAGGACATGGACAGATGGAGCCTCCAGAACTGGAGAGGACGATAACCGATTTCGTGAATTATGATTACGATGTCTTGGTTTCGACAACCATCATTGAGAGTGGTATTGATATTCCTAATGTGAATACCATCATCATAAACAATGCTCAGAACTTCGGCTTGAGTGACTTGCACCAGTTGCGTGGACGTGTGGGACGAAGCAACAAGAAAGCGTTCTGCTATCTTTTGGTTCCAATGGATGGTGCCTTGACACCGGAAGCTAAACGGCGGTTGGATGCCATCGAAAGTTTCTCTGATTTGGGCAGTGGTATTCATATCGCCATGCAAGATTTGGATATTCGTGGCGCAGGAAATATGCTGGGAGCTGAGCAGAGTGGATTTATTGCCGACTTGGGATATGAAACCTATCAAAAGATTCTTTCAGAAGCTGTTCATGAGTTGAAAGAGGAAGAGTTTGCTTCCTTGTATGCTGATGAGGCCCAACAGCGAAAGCAATTAATAGAGAATAATTTCTTTGTGGAGGATTGTCAGATCGAGAGCGATTTGGAACTTTTGTTCCCAGAACTGTATGTTCCGAGTAGCAGTGAACGTATGTTGTTGTACCGTGAGTTGGACGGTTTGGAAGAAGATAAGGATGTGGACGCATTTAGAACCAGATTACTCGACCGCTTTGGTAAGATTCCTGAAGAGGCAGAAGAGCTTCTGCAGATTGTACCTCTAAGGCGGATTGCCAAACGTTTGGGAGTGGAGCGAATCTTCCTGAAGTCTGGACAGATGACATTGTTCTTGGTATCTAATTTGAAGAGTCCTTATTATCAGAGTGACTTGTTTGGTAAGCTAATAAGTTATATTGGGAAGTATCCGCATAATTGTATGTTGCGCGAGAAGAACGAAAAACGAAGTATGATAATTAAGAACGTGAAGTCTGTTCATCGAGCAGTAGATATTCTGAGAGAAATGGAAAGTCTATAAAACTGAAATATTTCCTATTCGTATTTGAAAAAGCCGAAACCTTTTACATAAAAATCATGCATAAGCCCTCGAATCTGTGTCACCCATTCTTTTTTTTGTGCATAGACAATATTGCTTCTTCATTTTTTTTATAATACAAAATCGTTGAATGAGCATATCCTCGTAGCGTTTTCTGCTTTAATAAATCAATCTCAGAATATTTTTTGAAAAAAAGTTTGTTAAAAAAGGACGTATTTTTGACTTTTGCTGCTTTATATAGTAGTAATAGTTTAAAGAAGCATCATTAGAATGGACGAAAAAGAGTTAGCCATACGTTGTGGTAGGGGAGATAATGTTGCCAGAAAGATGTTGTACGAGCGATATGCCGGACAATTAATGGCAATATGTCTTCGATACTTTACTGACCAAGAGTCGGCAAAGGATACACTACACGATGCTTTCCTTCGAATTTTCCGTACTATTGATAGCTTTGAGTACCGAGGTAATGGTTCTTTAAAAGCCTGGTTGAGTAAAGTTACACACTCCATCATTATCAAACAATTAAGGGAGAACAGTCAGAACATGGAGATACCCGTGGATAATTGGGATTTGTTGGATGCTGATGTGGAGGAAGAACGTGTGAATGAGATCCCGCAAAGGGTGTTGATGCAGTTTATACAAGAACTGCCGAAACAAAAACGACTGGTGTTCAACCTTTATGCTTTTGGAGAGCTGAGTCATAAAGAGATAGGTGAGATACTTGGTATTTCTGAACGAGGTTCTTCCTCGGAACTGTCACGAGCAAGATTACTATTAATGAATAAGATAAAGCAATATAAAGAAAAAAAGAATCAGTAATATATGAAACAAGATCAATGGTATAATGATTTGCGCAAACGGATGGAGGATTACTCTGAACCTGTCCCTGCTGACCTCTGGAATCAGTTGGAACAAGAGTTGAATGTCCTTGAACGTCCTAAAACGATTCCATTTTGGAAACGTTGGCAAGCAGTTGCCGCAGCAGTTGTCGTTGCTGTTGCCTCTTCTTCCTTGTGGTTTGTGCTTCGTCCTTCGTCTGATTCAGTAGGACTGACAGCAGAGACTTCACAACCAGAACAAATGGTCGAAAATATAACGGAAAACTCGTCTGTTTCTACTTTGGAGGATGCTTTCCCAAACGAAGAGAAGATTCGTCAGAACAATAAATCTTCATATGCTACAGTTAGAAAGAGCTCACCGTTGGTAGCACAACTGATTCCTACTCAAAAACAGGATGAGATGGTAGACGAACAGATCACTACAGATCAACAAGTGGAAGTCGCTGTTGAGAAGCCGTTGTCTGAAAAGCAAGAGAAAGATGCAGCAAAAAAAGAAAAGTCATCGGTTGTTGAGCAAAAGCCAGTACGGAAAACCTATCAAAAGTCTTCAACACAGCCTACGGTTTATCCTTCATCAAAGAATAGGAAAGGATGGACGGTTGATATCTATTCGGGTGGAGGACAGATGAGTTCGAACTCTGTAAATGATTACCGTGTGTTCTCATCAATGGCGTACGCTTCGAAGAGTAAAATAATGTATGATGAAGGTTCTCTATCGATGCCGATCTATAGTGATGGAGATTACTATAATGCAGGAGGCTCCTCATTAGTTCGAAATCCATTGGGTTATGCCTTCGATAAAGTTGTTTCAGGAAATTCAGATAACAATCATATAGAAACGGAATACAAGCATAAAACTCCTGTAACCTTTGGTATGTCGTTACGATTCTACTTGGACGAGAAGTGGGCATTGGAAACCGGTCTGATGTATACTTTATTATCGTCCGATTTACACTCTGGTAGCAATGATAATTATTATACCCAAGAGCAACGTCTGCATTATGTCGGCATTCCGGTAAAAGCAAGTCGTACGCTTTGGGAGAATAAACGTTTCGACATCTATGTATCAGCAGGTGGTGCCGTTGAGAAATGTGTATCAGGTACTTTAGAAAGTGTATATACGTTAAGGGAGGAGAGTAATATTAAAAGTAAAACCGACTTGGACATCGACCGTTTGCAATGGTCGGTGAGTGGAGCTGTCGGTGCTCAACTCCATCTGACGAATAAACTTGGCGCATATGTTGAGCCTGGCGTCAACTATTACTTTGATGACGGCACAAATATTCAGACTATCCGTAAAGAACATCCGCTGAATTTCAACTTAAAATTGGGATTGAGATTGAATATAGGTCGATAATCTTTGTTTAATCGTGGCAGATGGCAATCTAAAGGCAATCGTTCGTATCTAAGAAAATAAAAAAAGGAATCAAGACTCGGAATTATTATGATGATAGTTTCGGGTCTTTTTTTATTTTTGTATCATCAATAGAAAAAGATATGAATAAGTTTGATTATCAGTTCCCTATCCGGATTCATTTTGGACAGGGATGTTTTGAGGATTCTTTGCGTAAGGAGCTCCGTAGCTGTGGGCAGAAAGTGCTATTTGCTTATGGAAAAAGCTCAATCTGGCGTACTGGTCTATACGATCGTGTAATGTCGTTATTACACGAGGCTGGAAAAGAGGTGGTAGAGTTTGGAGGAATCATGCCAAATCCCACTTATGCAAAGGTGCAGGAAGGTGCTCATATCGTTCGTGAGCAGAAAATCGACTTTATCCTGGCCGTAGGCGGAGGGAGTGTAAGCGATTGTTGCAAGATTGTTTCTGCTCAAGCTAGACTTAATGAAGATATTTGGGATTATGAAAATCAGAAATGTCTGAAGCCGACGGATTTTGTGCCGATGGGCGTAGTTGTGACTGCCAGCGGAACCGGGTCGGAAGAGAATAATAGTGCGGTCATCACTCATGAGGAGTTGCGTATAAAACAAGATCTGTGGGGACCATATCCGGAATTTTCTATCTTGGATCCGGATTTGACGAAGACTGTTCCGATGAAACAGGTCATCAGTGGTGCGTTCGACTCACTTAGCCATTGTATGGAGACATATTTTGGACGTCCATACGAGACAAATGTCAGTGATGAGATCAATGAATCCGTTCAACGTAACATTATTCGTAACCTTCGTCGGATAGCAAAGAATCCTGAAGATGATTTTGCACGGTCAGAACTGATGTGGGATTCGGCAATGGCCGAGAATAATATCCTAAAGATTGGGAAGCAGACCGATTTCCAGTGTCATATGATCGAACATCAGTTGGGTGCCTATACCGATTGCAATCATGGTCAAGGTCTGGCTGTACTACATCCTACGCTGTATCGTCATATCTATCCGTTTGCAAAAGAAAAGTTTACTCGCTGGGCGCAAGTGGTGTGGTTCGTTCAGAATGCTGAGGATGGAATTGACGCGCTAGAAAACTTGATTCGTGAGGTCGGACTTCCAACTTCTCTATTTGAGATGGGTATTTCACTGGATGAAGAAACCGTGCAAGCCATTGCCGAATCAACGATTATACGTCCGGGATGCTGCAAACAATTGACTGCTGAGGAGATTGTAGAGATATTTAGGAAATGTATTTAATAAAACAAGATAGAATTATTCAGATTCGTGAAAAAGTTGGAGAAGTACTTGTGACTTCTCCAACTTTATTCTTACCTTTGCTATGAAATAAAAATGAGACTATGATACCACTTATTTCACCATCGTTGCTATCTGCTAATTTCGCATGTCTGCAAGACGATATAGAACAGATAAATAAGAGTGAAGCTGATTGGCTTCATTTGGATGTGATGGATGGGGTATTCGTACCCAATATTTCGTTTGGCTTTCCCGTTCTGAAGCATGTTGCCCGTCTTTCTCAGAAACCCTTGGATGTTCATCTGATGATAGTAGAACCAGAGAAGTTTATCCAGGAAGTAAAGGACTTGGGTGCCATGATGATGAACGTACATTTCGAGGCAACGACACATCTTCATCGTGTCGTCCAACAGATTAAGGATGCAGGGATGAAGGCTGCTGTCACATTAAATCCTTCTACACCTGTTTGCATGGTTTCGGATATCATCGCTGACTTAGATATGGTACTGCTGATGAGTGTGAACCCGGGTTTTGGAGGACAGAAGTTTATTACACACACACTAACTAAAGTAAAAGAAATGAGAGATTTGATTGAACGTACCAATTCACACGCCCTGATTGAGATTGATGGTGGCGTGAATTTAGAAACAGCCCAGCAATTGGTTAATGCCGGTGCTGATGTCCTTGTAGCCGGCAATGCCATTTTCAAGGCACCCGACAAAATACAGATGATTCATCAGTTGAAGCAACTTAGACCAGCGGAATAAATGTTCCGTTCGTATCCCATACTCCTGCTAACGGTTCTGTTGGCAGGAGGTATTTATTTGTCGGATACCTTTTTTCATTCACCCAACGTCCTCTCTCTGCATTTGGGCATCCTGACAGTGCTGACGCTCGTCCTGCTGATGAGTGCCATCTTTCGTTCGTATCGTTATCGATGGGTGTTCGGCCTCGTTCTTTTCCTTTGGATGATGACGTTTGGAAGTGTGTTGGTGCAATATGAAAACAGTGTGTTAAGCCCCACTTGGAACCCAAACCGACAAATATATCACGGAGTCGTCTTAGAACCCACAAGGGAACGAGCCAAGACCTACTGTTGCAGGATGAAGGTAGATAGGAGAGAAGTGCTTGTTTATATTATGAAAGACAGTCTTTCAAGTCGGATTTCGCCTTTCGACAGTCTGATTTTTCGCACTCAACTATCAGTCCCCGAAGCCAATTATTCAAGATCACTTAGTGGTGTAGGCATCGTTTTTCGTGGACAGTGGGTGAATTGTGGAAAGGCACGTTCCAGTATCCGTCAATCTGCCATGAAATGTAGGACAAATCTTCTTCATATCATTCAAGAATGGGGTATGCCAGAGGAGCAAGGTTTGATTAATGCTTTGGCTGTAGGCAATAAAGCAGAGTTGAATGCTGATCAACGTACTCATTTTTCCCAGGCAGGAGTAGGCCATGTGTTAGCTTTGTCGGGATTGCATGTGGGCATTATATGGGGGGTGTTGGTATTCCTGTTGTCGCCTTTCCGAAAAAGTTTGGCCGGACGGGTGATAAGTTGGGTTGTGATGACCGTTGTCTTATGGGCATATGCCTTTGTAACAGGTTTGGCCGCTTCGGTAGTGAGAGCCGTGGCAATGTGTTTGTTGATTGAGTTAGGACGGATTCGGCATAGCAGGATATCGACGATCAATATTCTTTCGGCAGTGGCTGGAGGGATGCTAATCTATCATCCATATTATTTATACGATGTCGGGTTTCAGTTATCCTTTCTGGCGGTGTTGTCCATCTGTATTTGTTATCGCCCGCTTTGTGATATGATTAGTTTGTCCAATCCGTTCCTTTCGTATCTGTGGAAGCTTCTTTGTGTTTCGTTTTCGGCGCAAATAGGAACGGCTCCTTTGGTGGCATTTTACTTTGGTTCCTTCCCTGTATATTTTCTTCTTGGCAACTTGTTGATTACACCTTTGATACCCCTCATTCTATATCTTATCATTTTATCCTTCTCGACAGCCGTTTTGCCGCCTGTTCACACATGTATGCTTTGGCTTTTGAAACAAACTGCCCATTTTGTGACCTATCTGACCGATCAAATCAGCATGTTTCCGTACTCTGTTATTCGGTTCACCTCCGTATCATCCTTGAGCGTTGTATGGACCTATCTCTTCCTTGCTTCCATTATTTTTACTTTCTCGTCGCGGAAGAGACAAAATAAAATAGTTACGCTGGTTGTCATTTGGCTGGGTACTGTTTTATGTTTGTCGGATGTGTATAGATGCTGAAAAATATGAATAACTTGTTGAAAATGCTGAATGATAATAAAAAATGTCGTATCTTCGCAAAGCAAAAATAACCAAGATGTTATCAAGAATTATCGATCAGAATGATATTGACCATTTTAAGAAGTGGTTGGATAGAGCAGAGCGAATAGTCATTACGACACATACTTCTCCTGATGGTGATGCTATCGGCTCATCATTAGGATTATGGCATTATTTGAAGCTGCAGGGAAAGGATGTGCATGTGATTATTCCGAATAATTTCCCTGATTTCCTTCGCTGGATGAATGGAACAGCAGAAATTGTACGATATGATAAGCATAAAGAGCAGGCAGACCAACTGATTGCCGATGCCGATATTATTTGTTGTCTGGATTACAATGAGATCAGCCGTATTGACGCGGTAGGAGAACCGGTTCTTGCATCGAAAGCAAAGAAAATCATGATAGACCATCACTTGCATCCGAGTGATTTCTGTGGCATTATCATCTCTCATCCTGAAATCTCCTCCGCCTCCGAGTTAGTCTTCCGTTTTATCTGTCGTTTGGGTGGATTTAATGAGATCTCGTTCGAGGCCGCTGAGTGTATTTATTGTGGTATGATGACTGATACCGGAAGTTTTACCTATAATTCAAACAATCCTGAGATCTACTACATTATCAGTGAGTTAATGTCGAAGGGAATTGACAAGGATGTTATCTATCGCCGGGTTTATAATACCTATTCCGAAGGTCGTCTTCGTTTGCAAGGCTATGTGCTTTATTGTAAGATGAAACTGTTCCAGGAGTACAATGCAGCCTTGATTACTTTGAGTAGGGAAGAGCAGAAACGTTTCCATTATAACAAAGGTGATACAGAAGGATTGGTAAACCTTCCTTTGTCGGTGAAGGACATTGTTTTTTCCGCCTTTTTACGTGAGGACACCGAGAAGAAGATGATAAAAATATCATTGCGTTCCACAGGCTCGTTCCCATGTAATCAGATTGCCTCTGAATATTTCGGCGGAGGAGGCCATCTGAACGCATCCGGCGGAGAATTCTACGGTCCGTTAGAGGAGGCAGAGAACCTTTTCAAGCAAGCATTGGTTAAATATAAGGCCCTATTAAATAAAAAATAGTTATTTAAATATAATTGCCATGTACCGATGATGGTATTTAGCAACCAATTTGCTACTTTTGTGCGATAATTATAAAAGAATTAAGATGAATAAGATAAAAATTGCTTTTTTCATGGCGTGTGTGATGGTGGGTGGCCTGTGTTTGCAGGCTTGCCATAACGGTAAGACATATGCTGAGCAGAAAGAAGAAGAACGCAAGGCCATAGAACGCTTTATCGATTTGCAAGGAATCAAGGTGATTACAGAATCAGAATTCTTGGCAAAGGATACAACGACGGATGTCTCAAAGAATGAATATGTCCTTTTCTCGGAAAGTGGTATCTATATGCAGATTATCGAGCGCGGTGGTGGAGAAATCATGCCGAACGGACGTCACGAAGTGCTGGTTCGCTATGATGAGAGCCGTATTTATATCAATGGTACAGACTCTTTGACCAGTTACAATTCCGTACGACCGACTCCAGATGAGATGACTGTCCAGAAATCAGGGACCAGCATTCAGGCATCGTTCACAAATGGTTGGATGCAGAGCGATTATAACTCGTCAGTGGTACCAAGCGGATGGCTCGTTCCGTTCAATTATGTGAAGACTGGTAGAAAGAAATCCGACCGTTCACATGTAAAATTGATTGTACCGCATAGCGAAGGCCACATAACAGCCAAAAACTATGTATATCCATGTTTATATGACTTAACATTTCAATTAGGACGATGACATTAATAAAATCTATTTCTGGTATACGTGGCACCATTGGTGGCCACGCAGGTGAAGGATTGAATCCTTTGGATATTGTAAAATTCACTTCAGCCTATGCAATCTTAATTAGGAAAACTACAAAAGTAACAACCAATAAGATTGTTGTCGGACGTGATGCACGTATCTCTGGCGAGATGGTGAAGAACGTAGTCTGCGGTACCCTCATGGGTATGGGTTTTGATGTAGTAAACATTGGTTTGGCAACTACACCGACAACAGAATTGGCAGTAACTATGGAGAAAGCTTGTGGCGGTATCATTTTGACAGCCAGCCATAACCCACGCCAATGGAATGCCTTGAAGCTTTTGAATGAAAAAGGTGAGTTCCTGAACAAAGAAGAGGGTAACGAGGTGTTGCGTATTGCCGAGGCTGAGGCTTTCGACTTTGCCGATGTGGACCATATTGGTCATTACAAAGAAGATAATTCCTATGATCAGAAACATATTGAAGCCGTTCTGAATCTGAAGTTAGTAGATGCAGAGGCTGTTCGTAAGGCAGGTTTTAAGGTAGCATTGGATACCGTCAACTCAGTAGGCGGCATTATTCTTCCGAAACTGCTGAAACAGTTGGGTGTTGAGCAGGTAACGACGTTGTATGGCGAGCCGACAGGTGATTTTCAACATAATCCGGAACCCTTGGAGAAGAATCTGGGTGATATCATGCAGTTAATGTCGAAGGGCGGTCACGATGTCGCTTTCGTCGTTGACCCAGATGTCGACCGATTGGCTATTATCTGCGAAGATGGCAAGATGTATGGCGAGGAATATACGTTGGTGACCGTCGCTGATTATATTTTGCAACACACTCCAGGCAATACCGTATCCAATTTAAGCTCTACTCGTGCTCTCCGTGACGTGACACGTAAATACGGTTGTGAGTATTCAGCATCGGCTGTAGGAGAAGTGAACGTCGTTACGAAGATGAAGGATGTACATGCCGTTATCGGTGGCGAAGGAAATGGAGGCGTGATTTATCCTGAAAGTCATTATGGCCGTGATGCTTTGGTAGGCATCGCCCTGTTCCTGACATATTTAGCTAAGAAGCAGATGAAAGTGAGCGAGCTTCGTGCCACCTATCCTCCATATTTCATTGCGAAGAACAGGATTGACTTGACTCCGGAGACAGATGTGGATGCTATCTTGGCAAAAGTCAAGGAAATCTATAAGGACGAGGAGATTAATGATATCGACGGTGTGAAGATAGATTTCCCTGATAAATGGGTACATCTGCGTAAGAGTAATACTGAACCGATTATCCGTGTGTATTCAGAGGCATCTACGATGGATGCAGCCAATGAGATAGGTCAGAAGATCATGGATGTCGTTTATAGTTTGACGAAATAAGAGATTTTAAAGATAATAAAAGGACGTGCTGAAGAACACGTCCTTTTTTTTATGCTTTCCACCTAAGTGACAAGGGCTTTCCACATTGGTGACAAAGGCTTTCCACCTTAGTGACAAGAGCTTTCCACATTGGTGGCAAGCTTAAATATCCCCTCCAAAAGAGGGGATATTATTATAAGCAGTTTATTTCTTGATGACAATCGACTTGTATGCCGGGTTATTCCATAAGTTCACCAATGCCCGGAATTGAGCATAGTCGCTGGTTGGCACCACTTCTTGGTTCAAGTTGATTGTACGAATCACTTTTACGACATTGCCATCTTGAGAAAGTTGCAACTTCACATCACCAACCTTGTTGCTGATAGCTTGAGAGTATGGTTTTGTGCTGAGCTTTGTTCCTTCAGGAAGCGTGATGGCGTATTCGCAAGTCTCGTTCAACATGTTTGGAATCTCGAGGTCTTGTTTACGTTCCGTATTCAGCGTACGAATCATCCAAGTGTCGAATCCCTCTTGTGGAACAGGCAATGCATAAACGAGATAGTTTGCTTGCTCGGTTAAGCCTTCTTTATCAGTGTTCAAGTTCTTTTCAGCCTTGAAGTTTACTGTTTCGGGGGCGACTTTTATCTTCATCTCATTTCCGTTATTCCAGATGCTGCTCTTATAGCAAAGTTTTGCCAAGTTGCCTTCCGAACCATCCACTGGTGAAGTCAGTTTGTCGTCAGCCTTGATAAACACGTTTTGAACGTTTAAAATGCTTGGAGGAACATTTTCTGGGAATGTGAGAACAACTTCTGCAGGAATCTTGGCTGATTTGCAGAGGCTCAACATCAAAGCAGCCTTTTCCATGGATGTGCCATAAGCGGAATTGGCTACAATCTGTGCAGGACGAACTTGGTTTGCGTAAGCCAGAGGTATCTGACTGTTGCCTACTTCTTTAGAAACATACTTCGTGATGCAACAGATTTTCGGATTTCCCTTGTAGTTGTTGACTGTACTTTCAGCAGCTTTGCTGATAAGCTCGGTGATTGCCTTTACGCGGGCCTCATTGCTTTGCTGTGTTGATGCAAAGAAATATGGTGAAACAGTGCTTGCGACATTGGTTTCCGGTAGGCGTGCAGGGATGTTCTTGAAGTTCCATACATAAGTATTGCCCGACTTCTGTGGCTCAACACCAGGCTTGATCGTCTGCTCGTAGGTGAGTGGTTGAGTACTTGTGATGGAGATCTGATAATCCTTTATCGGACTGACTTCGTTCATCACCTTATAGATGTCTTGTGAGGCAAGGAATCCAGGTTTTGAGGTGATGGTGTAGTCCAAGTAAACAGTACATCCCAGTTCGAGTCCGGTATGTGTGACAACCATCTCGGTAAGATTGTTATATGCCGGAGCATCTACCGCAAAACTAGGAAGAGAAGGATTGAACGCATTGCTTGGAGCCTTGATGATGGTACCATCTTTCTGTTTGGTATAGCACTCATTAATCTTCAATGTCTGATAAGCAGGGTTGTAAATGATGAAGGTTTCACCATATAAACTGTTGAACGACATGTGTGTGTTCAGTTGAATCTCTTTTTGATAACGGTATTCAGCACTTCCGTCGCTGTTTATCGTATAAGATTCTGCAATCTTGTTATAGACTGCCTCGTAAGGCTGACCCTTGGATGTCAAGGAAACAGTCAAGCCTAATATAAGTAATAAGATATATTTCTTCATGATTCACTTATTTTTCGAAAACCAACATATTATCTGACATAGCTTTGCTAGCTAAGACAGCAGAACGGAATCCACTCCAATCTTCTGCTTCATACACACGTTTTTTAAGCGTTAAGGTCTGTTTGATAGAGACTTTGTTGCCACGTTGATCGACGGAAGCTGAGAAATCAGCAGCGCCGCTCTTTATAAACTCGCTTTCTGGAGCTTGAACCATCTTATATCCTGCCGGTAACGTCAGGGTCTCGTTCAATTCCAACAGACGTGAGCATGAGTCGCTGAAGCCATACTCTTTCTCTTCTGCAGAAGTATTTATCCGCATGTATGATTTTACGCCGCTATACAGCTGACCGCTAATCGGTCTCAACAATAACGAGCCTTCGGCTGTCGTCAATGCATAATTAGGAATGGCGAACTTCATAACAATCTTGATAGGAGCTGCTTGGTAGTTCTTCGGATCGTTGCCATAATTCACGCTAATCAGTTTTGCCTCGGGTGAAACACGGAGCAATTCGTTCTCCATCGCATTTTGCCACTGAGTCATATATCCGTTGGTGAAAGCACGGCGTACGGAAGAGTCGGACGTACCTTCAGCTTCTACAGTATACTCACCGGTTAAGTTACCATTAGCATCCACGTTGCTCTTCACATTCAGTCTGAAATAGTGATTTTCAGGAGCGGAGATTGGCGTAAGCATCAAATCAGAGCCTTCAGGAACACCTGGAAGGTAGTTCTGCTGTTGCTCAGCACTTGACCAAAGCTCGCGACTGAACGGTACCCAAGTCGGATCGAGTGGAATATATTTACCGTTCGACAGCTTTACGACCACTACGCAATGGTTAAAGTGATCGGCAGGAATAGTCTCGATTCTTGATCCGGCCATTGTCATTGCAGGGTAAGCCTCAAAACCAGCCATACGCAAGAAGGAAATCAGCATGGCTGCCTTATCCTTACATACACCGCAACGGTCGGTGTAGTTCATCTTCGTGTTATGGAGGGTGTATCCTTCACCTTTACCCATGGAGATACCGGAATATCGCATATTGTCGGCTACCCAATGAGTAAGGACAGAGATCTTTTCCATCTCAGTTCTCTTACCTTTGATCAGCTCATCAACTTTCTTCTGTGCCTCTGGAAGAGGATCGAAACTTCCGAAATCCTCATTCACTTTGTTGAACCACAAAGATTTGTCTTTCCATTCAGCAGTAGATGAGAGCATCAACTTAGGAGCGACGTCGAAAAGATCGACCATGTTGCTTTCTTTCTGGAAAGGCATCGCATCGGATACTGAGAAAGAGAGTATCTGACGGTCAGGAGTCATGCGGACAGCAGAGTGGCATTGTCCTTGATAGAACTCATATTGGATGTTTTTGCTCTTTGGAGCATCAATCGTATAGACTTTTGAGATTGTTGGATAAGTTACCCAGAAAGGAACGATGTCATAGAAGTTGCCTTTCATTGGCGGAATGAAGCGGTCGTCCATATCAGCGTTTACACTGCCAACAGCACCGCCACCGTTAAAGTCGGCTCCTAACAGCGCATAAGTGAAACCTTTCTTATTGATTTCGTAATCGACGATGTCACCTGCCTCCAGCTTACCTACTTCAATCATTATTTGACGGGCACCCCAATAGATTGCTCTGGCAGGAGCAGCATAGTCGCACGTTTTCTTCACATCGATCTCTTTTTTCGAACCGTCGGCCTTGTATACCGTTACGCGAGTAAACTGTGCAAAGGCTGTCAATGGATCATAATCATACTTCAGTACGCGATAAGCAAGCGCTCCCGTAGGACTTTGTATCTTAGCTACGTGATGAATGTCGAAGTTACCCGATCCGTTTTCGTCAACAATGACGCCGATACTGTCGAGCAAAACTACTACATCCTGCTTTTGCCATGCTGGTTTTTTGTTGAGTTGCTTTTGCAGAGCTCCCCAGCTTTGTGCCATCGCCGGCATTATGAACGCGGCGAGGACGAGAGAGAAAAATAGTCTTTTCATTTTCGATATATTAAACATTTTCTAAAATTCAGCATTACACAAAGGTATATAAAAAGGATGGCAAATTATCAAATTTGTCGCACTTTTTGTTGAAAAATGAAAGATTATTGTATTAAAACGTTAGAATAATGTATAGTACGTTCTTTTTTTAGAAAAACAGATGTATGAGCTTTGTCTTGTCAGAAGAAATTAAAGAAGAAGAAAACGGCTACATACCTTGTCGGTATCTCTTTGGCTGAACCAAGGTAGTTATTATTAGCGTTATAGATTCTGCCATTAGCGTCAACTTTTCCGAGATAGCTGTTGTTGCGGTCGTACACACGTCCGTTATTGTCAACCTTCCCGAGGAAAGCGTTGTTGCGATCATAGATATGACCGTCTTCTCTGATTTTCCCTAAGAAAAAGTTGCTCCAGTTGTATATGTTATCACCAGAGAATTTGCCAAGATAGGAATTGGTATGGTCATAAACCCTTCCACTCTTGTCGATTTTGGCAATAAGTCGGTTGGAGCTGTCATACACCGACTGACCAAAGCCAGCAACAGCTAAGCAAATCAGGAACTGTAGAATGATAATTCTCTTCTGCATATATTAGTAGTTTTGGTACTCGTTTGAAAGAAGAATCCTCCCATATCGTAATAGAGATGGGAGGATTCTTTATTTGATTCAGATTAGTGACAATGTTCGCATCCGCAACCATCGTGATGATGGTGACCTTCACAATCTTCGCAGCCACAGTCGCAACCGTCGTGGCTCATCATATTGATCATTTCTTGGATTTCCTCATTGGTAGCATCACGCATTTCCGTAATCTGTCCTTCGAAAGTAAGATCTTTACCGGCATAAGGGTGATTTAAGTCAACGGTTACGTTAGTTGGATCTACCTTTGTGATAGTAGCATAGAACTGGTGACCTTCATTATCTTGCAGAGGAACAATAGCTCCTTCAAAAATATGCTCATGGTCGAATTTTCCATCGATGTTGAACATGTCTTTTGGTACGGAACGAACTCCTTCCGGCATATATTCGCCGTAAGCTTCGGTAGAAGGAATAGTCAAATTGAAGTTATCGCCCTTTGCCAAGCTGACAACCTCATTCTCAAAACGTTCCAATGCCATGCCCATACCAGAGATAAACTGGAATGGTCGCTGAACAGTTGCTTCTTCCACTAATGTTTTCTTACCATCTTGCATCACGAAAAGTTTGTATGCAACGGTGATGAATTTATTTTCCATAAATGCGTTATGTTTTTTGTTATTCTATTCAATGATAATGCCTCTCTCGGCTGCAAAGATAATGGAAAAAATCGAAGATATGATAATTCCATTAAAAAAGGTGTACTTTTTGATGAATCCTGATGGATAGGTAGCTTGTTTCAATGTATAGATTCACATATATATTCCAATTAGTAGAAAAAACAAACGAATATTGTCTCTTAAGAAAAGACAATAACGATATGATTTGCGACAATTCGAAAGATAGATTCGATATTTTGTGATAAATTATTATAGAAAATTAAATTTTTCTTTTAAAATATTTGTTTGTTCCAATAGAACCATATACCTTTGTCCCGTCAAAATGAAAAGACAATGAAAAATATTATTCTTAATAACTTGTCAGTCTTGCATCTTATTCTAATCGTCGTGGTGATTCTACCGGGATGAGGAGAAAGGCTGTATAGTTATAGGAATACGAATAGTGTTAGATTTTTAGAGCCTTTCTCCTTGTGGGAAAGGCTTTTTATATAATTATTATTTTAGAAGTATGAAGCATCCGTTACGAAGTGCCGTTTGCACGGAAGGAAGAAGAATGGCAGGCTCGAGAGCTCTTTGGGTAGCCAATGGTATGAAGCGTAAGATGTTCGGCAAACCAATCATTGCCATCGTGAATTCGTTCACTCAATTTGTGCCAGGACATACTCATTTGCATGAGATTGGTCAGATTGTGAAGCAAGAAATTGAGAATATGGGCTGTTATGCGGCCGAATTCAATACAATTGCCATTGACGATGGAATCGCCATGGGGCACGATGGCATGTTGTATTCACTTCCGTCAAGAGATATTATCGCCGATTCGGTAGAGTATATGGTCAATGCCCACAAAGCGGATGCCATGATTTGCATTTCCAATTGTGATAAGATTACTCCAGGAATGTTGATGGCTTCGATGCGATTGAACATTCCGACCGTCTTCTGTAGCGGTGGACCGATGGAGGCTGGACGATATAAGAATGAGAACTACGATCTGGTAATGGCCATGATCAAGGGAGGCGATGCTTCTGTCAGTGATGAGGAACTGTCGGAAATCGAGAATATCGCATGTCCGGGCTGTGGTTGTTGCTCGGGTATGTTCACTGCCAACTCCATGAACTCGTTGACCGAAGCTATCGGTATGGCTTTGCCAGGAAATGGTACCATTTTGGCTACTCATACCAACCGTGTTCAGCTGTTTAGAGATGCTGCACGACAGATCGTAACTAATGCAATGAAATATTATGAAGAGGGTGACGAGAGTGTTCTTCCTCGAAATATTGCAACCAAGGAGTCGTTCTTGAACGCTATGACTTTGGATATCGCTATGGGAGGTAGTACAAATACGATTTTGCACTTGCTGGCCATCGCTCAAGAAGGAGAAGTTGATTTCCAAATGAACGATATTGATGCTCTGAGTAAGAAGGTTCCGTGTCTGTGTAAGCTGGCACCGAACACACAAAAGTATAGTGTTCAGGAATGTAACCGTGCAGGTGGTATCCTAGGTATTTTGAATGAGTTGGCAAAAGGTGACTTATTGAACCTCCAGGTAAAGCGTGTGGATGGGTTAACCTTGGAAGAGGAACTGAAGAAATATGATATTACGGGTGCGACGGTTGGCGAAGAAGCCAAACGTATCTACAGTTCTGCTCCTGGCGGTCGCTTTAGCACAAAGATGGGTAGTCAGTCGGCAACCTATGATTCGTTAGATACCGACCGTTCCAATGGATGTATTCGTGATATCGCTCACGCTTATACGAAGGATGGAGGTTTGGCAGTGCTCTTTGGAAACATCGCTCAAGATGGATGCGTAGTCAAAACAGCTGGTGTTGATGAGTCAATCTGGAAATTTTCCGGACCTGCAAAGGTCTTTGACTCACAGGAGGAAGCTTGTGACGGAATCCTTGGAGGAAAAGTTGTGTCAGGTGATGTCGTCGTTATCACACATGAGGGACCGAAAGGTGGACCGGGTATGCAGGAGATGCTTTATCCTACCTCTTATATTAAATCCAAACACTTAGGTAAAGAGTGTGCCTTGATTACTGATGGACGTTTCAGTGGCGGAACGTCAGGATTGAGTATTGGACATATCTCTCCTGAGGCTGCCGCAGGTGGAAACATTGGTAAGATTGTGGATGGAGATATTATTGAGATTGACATTCCTAACCGTACTATCAACGTTCGACTCTCGAATGAGGAATTAGAGGCTCGTCCGATGAGACCGTTGACTCGACAGAGAGTAGTATCAAAGAGTTTACAGGCGTATGCTGCATCTGTCAGCTCGGCAGACAAAGGTGGTGTACGAATCATAAAATGACAATATAAAATACAAATATGACTAAAGAGTTAATAACCGGAGCAGAAGCCTTGATCCGTTCGCTGGAATATCAAGGAGTAAAGACTATTTTCGGATATCCGGGTGGCGCTATCATGCCTACTTTTGATGCACTGTACTATCATTCAGCTACAATACGCCATATATTGGTGCGTCATGAGCAGGCTGCAGCGCATGCAGCGGAAGGCTTCGCACGCTCGTCGGGAAAAGTTGGTGTCTGTCTGGTAACTAGTGGTCCAGGTGCTACGAATACGTTGACAGGCATCGCTGATGCCATGATCGACAGTACACCTATTGTGGTAATTGCTGGACAGGTTGCCTCAGCATTTATGGGAACAGATGCTTTCCAAGAAGTCGATCTGGTGGGTGTCACTCAGCCAATTACAAAATGGAGTTATCAAATCCGGAAAGCTTCGGACATTCCTTGGGCTATCGCACGGGCTTTCTATATTGCACAAAGCGGACGACCAGGTCCGGTAGTCCTGGACTTTACCAGAAATGCACAGACTGAAAGGTTTGAATATGAGCCGATGAGGCTGGATTTTATTCGAGGATATGATCCTTATCCTACACCTGACATGGAGAACATCCAAAAAGCAGCTGATCTAATCAACCAAGCAGAAAAACCGTTCTTATTGGTGGGTCAGGGTGTCGAACTTGGAAACGCTAATGAGGAGTTGAAGGCTCTGATCGAGAAAGCAGATATCCCATGTGGATGTACTTTGCTCGGATTATCTGCCTTACCTACCAATCATCGTTTGAACAAAGGAATGTTGGGTATGCATGGAAATCTTGGTCCGAATGTGAAAACCAATGAGTGCGACGTGCTGATTGCCGTGGGAATGCGATTTGATGATCGTGTGACCGGACGTTTGGACACTTATGCTAAACAAGCGAAAGTCATTCATTTGGACATCGATCAGTCTGAGGTAGGAAAGAATGTCAAGGTGGACGTTCCTATCATTGGCGATTGTAAGGAAACACTGCCGATGCTTACTGAGCTGGTACATCAGACAACGCATACAGCTTGGATTGAAAGTTTCAAACCGTACGAGAAAAAAGAATACGAGAAGGTTATCGAAAAGGAAATCCATCCTAAAGAGGGGCCGCTAAACATGGGAGAGGTCGTGAATGCTGTCAGCGAAGCGGCAAACCATGATGCTATTCTCGTAACGGACGTAGGACAGAACCAAATGATGTCGGCTCGTTATTTCAAATATTCACGAAATAGAAGCATCATTACCTCTGGAGGATTGGGAACGATGGGCTATGGACTCCCTGCTGCCATTGGTTGTACGTTTGCTCGTCCCGACCGAAAAGTCTGTGTTTTCATGGGTGATGGCGGTTTACAGATGAATATACAGGAGTTTGGTACCATTATGGAACAACGTTGTCCGGTGAAAATAATTGTTTTGGATAACAATTACCTTGGAAATGTACGTCAGTGGCAAGCAATGTTCTTTGGTGGCCGATATTCGTTCACACCTTTGTTGAATCCCGACTTCATACAGATCGCTGATGCATACGGCATCCCGGCTAAACAGGTTGTCGATCGTGGTGATTTGAAAGATGCTATTGAAGAGATGCTAGCCTTTGATGGACCGTTCTTGCTGCATGTTTGTGTGAAGGAAGAAGGAAACGTGTTGCCGATGACTCCTCCGGGTAGCTCGGTCAATGAAATGTTGTTGGAATGTTAAAGAAGAACTATGAATAGGAAATTATATACATTGATTGTTCACTCCGAGAATATCGCCGGTTTGCTGAATCAGATTACTGCGGTGTTTACTCGTCGACAAATCAATATCGAAAGTTTGAACGTATCAGCATCATCTATCTCAGGTGTTCATAAATATACAATTACAGCATGGACAACGGAAGATGAAATAGAGAAGGTAAATAAACAGATAGAGAAGAAGATTGATGTGATTAAGTCGAATTATTTCACAGACTCGGATATCTATCAACGTGAGATTGCCTTGTATAAACTCTCTACACCCGAGTTTGTACAGAATCCGGAAGCATCAAAGGTGATTCGTAGCCATGATGCACATATAGTAGAAGTAAACCCAACATTCCTGACAGTAGAAAAAACGGGAGCTGATAGTGAAATCACCAAGTTGTATGAGGAGCTAAGTGGAATGGGGTGTGTGCTTCAGTTCGTTCGTTCTGGAAGAATTGCTATTACAACGAGTTGTTTTGAGCGAGTAAATGAGTATCTTTGCATGCGTGAAGAGAAATATCGAAAACAAAAAGCAAAAAAGGATGAATGTACTGAAGAAAGATAAGATAGGAGCCTATCAGTTTGTGGCGGAACCGTTTCATGTAGATTTTAATGGACGGCTTACCATGAGTGTGCTGGGTAATCATTTATTGAACTGTGCCGGCTTTCATGCTGCCGACCGCGGTTTTGGCATATCTGAACTCAATGAGCATCATTATACGTGGGTGTTGTCCCGTTTAGCCATTGAGATGGATGAGTTTCCTTATAAGGATGAACCGTTCAGCATCCAGACATGGGTGGAAAACGTATATCGTTTGTTCACCGATCGTAACTTTGCTGTTATAGATAAGGACGGGAAACCACTTGGATATGCTCGCTCAGTATGGGCTATGATTGATGTGGACAGTCGAAAACCAATGGATTTGGTTGCTATGCATAACGGGCAGATCGCAGAATATATTTGCGATAAGGAATGTCCGATCGAGAAACCAAGTCGTATCAAGGTTACATCCAAGGAACCGGTTGCCACATACATGACAAAGTACAGTGATATAGATATCAATGGTCATGTGAACAGCATCAAGTACATTGAGCATATCTTGGATTTGTTTCCTATCGAGACGTTCAAACAAAAACGTTTAAGACGATTTGAAATGGCTTATGTGGCCGAAAGCTACTATGGCGACCTGCTAAGTTTCTACTGGGATACAGTTGATGAACTGGAGTATCACGTAGAAGTACGGAAAAATGATGGTGAGGTTGTTGTTCGTAGCAAGGTCGTATTTACTGAATGATAAAAAACGAAGTACAAATAATATTAACGAGGGACAACTTAGTTGCCCATAAAAAGAAACAAAATGGCACAAATGAATTTTGGCGGTGTGATGGAAAACATCGTGACACGTGAAGAGTTTCCATTGGAAAAAGCACGTGAAATTTTGAAAAATGAAACAATCGCTGTTCTCGGTTACGGTATTCAGGGACCTGGACAGGCATGTAATTTACGTGATAATGGATTTAATGTGATTGTAGGTCAACGTAAAGGAAAGACTTACGATAAGGCTGTTGCTGATGGCTGGAAGCCGGGCGAGACTCTTTTCTCTATCGAGGAAGCTGTTGAACGTGGTACCATTATCTGTATGTTGCTTTCTGATGCTGGTCAAATGCAGGTTTGGCCTACGATCAAGGATATGATCAAGGCACCTAAAACCTTGTATTTCTCCCATGGTTTCGCTATCAATTGGAACGATCGTACTGGTGTCGTACCTCCTACAGATATTGATGTGATTATGGTGGCACCGAAAGGTTCGGGTACTACTCTTCGTACGATGTTTATGGAAGGTCGTGGTATTAACTCCTCTTATGCTATCTATCAAGATGCTACAGGCAAAGCAAAAGAAAAGACTTTGGCTCTTGGAGTAGGCGTTGGTTCCGGTTATTTGTTTGAAACCACATTCAAACGTGAGGCTGTCTCCGATTTGACTGGTGAGCGTGGTTCTTTGATGGGAGCTATCCAAGGTTTATTGCTGGCTCAGTATGAGACTTTGCGTGAGCATGGTCATACTCCTTCTGAAGCGTTCAATGAAACTGTTGAGGAGTTGACTCAGAGTTTGATGCCATTGTTTGCCGCAAATGGTATGGACTGGATGTATGCTAACTGTTCAACAACAGCTCAACGTGGAGCTTTGGACTGGATGGGACCGTTCCATGATGCCATCAAACCAGTAATGGAGAAGTTGTATCACAGCGTGGAGACTGGTACAGAAGCTCAGATCTCAATTGATTCAAATTCAAAACCAGATTATCGTGAGAAACTGAATGCAGAACTGAAAGCAATGCACGACAGTGAGATGTGGCGTACTGCAGAGACTGTCCGTCAGCTTCGTCCTGAGAACAATTAGTTCCCGTGGAGTATAAACAATGGAGTGCTCATCGAAAGGTGGGCACTCCATTGTGTTTATTTAGCATATAGGCGGAATTCAGTCCCCCTCTTTTTATTCAACTTTTTTAATAATGTCCATACCAATATGAATGGCTTCCTCATTCAATGGAATAAGGTGATGATGGCGCTCAGGAAGTGTCTTCTTCAATGCTTTCAGCACACTTTCGATAGAAACAACCGGACAGAGTTTCAGTAATCCACCAAGCACCATCATATTAAACGTCTTGGCAATGCCTCTCTCTGTGGCCTCATCCATGGCATCGATGCGATACACTTGAATATCTTCACGAGTCGGAGGCTCGATAATGCCATAACCATCATAGATAAGGATGCCACCAGGCTTAATCTTGCTTTCGAACTTGGCCAATGATGGTTGGTTCAAAATGATGGCGATGTCATATTGACTGAGAATCGGAGAGGAGATACGCTCATCACTGACAATGACCGTCACATTAGCCGTTCCACCACGTTGCTCTGGTCCGTATGCCGGCATCCATGTTACTTCTTTGTCCTCCATTAAACCGGAATAGGCCAGAATCTTTCCCATTGATAAGACACCTTGCCCACCAAATCCTGCGATAATTATTTCATGTTTCATTGTTCTTCAATTAAAGAGGTTTATTTTTACTGGATTCCCTTAACGTTGGATTCCGTCAATATCTTTTAAGTCGCCCAAAGGATAGAACGGAGCCATATTCTCCTCCATCCATTTGTTTGATGCATCTGGTGACATTTTCCAACCCGAGTTACAAGTCGAAACGAACTCTACTAAATTTGCGCCCTTCCCTTGTAATGAGTTCTCAAATGCCTTTCGCAAAGCTTTTTTTGCCTTACGGATATGTGCAACCGTATCGACAGCTTGACGAGTCACGTAACAAGTACCATCTAGTTGGGCAGCAATGTTCGCCATTTTCAATGGGAAACCATGAATCTTCGGATCACGACCGTAAGGACAAGTAGCTGTTTTCATACCAATCAAGGTTGTTGGAGCCATCTGTCCGCCTGTCATACCATAGATTGCATTGTTGATGAAGATGATCGTGATATTCTCACCACGGTTCAAAGCGTGGATAGTCTCAGCCGTACCAATGCAGGCAAGGTCACCATCACCTTGATAAGTGAAAACTAAACGGTCGGGCCACAAACGTTTGATAGCTGTAGCAACAGCAGGAGCTCTACCATGAGCAGCTTCTTCCCAGTCGATGTCTAGATAGTTATAGGCAAACACGGCACATCCTACTGGTGATACACCAACCGACTTGTTTTCCATCCCCATTTCTTCGATAACTTCTGCTATCAACTTATGTACTACACCGTGACTACATCCCGGACAGTAGTGCATCGGGTTGTCATTCATCAACGTCGGTTTCTTATAGACTATATTTTCAGGTCTTATGATTTCTTCTCTTGTCATAATTGTCTCTCCTTCAATTAAAGCATGAATCGTAGAAAGAATTCAATCAGTTTAATACAGATGGCAGCAGCACACACATATATGAAATTAGTAAAAGTAGATGTAAAATAGAGAATTACTGCTACTACTGCTAAGATCATAAAAATGATATTCAATATATTTCTTATTTTATCTGTATTCATGGATTCATTATTTAATAAGTTTTTCTTTTATTGCAGCAACCACTTCGTCAGGATCAGGAACGATACCTCCCAGACGTCCGAAATGCTCTACCGGTATTTTACATTCTACAGCAAGTTTGACATCTTCAATCATCTGACCGGCATTCAGCTCAAGAGCCATAATACCTTTCATTTGTTGAGCACGTGCTTTAATGGCTTTTGTTGGGAAAGGCCATATCGTGATAGGACGGAGCAAACCGACTTTGATACCTTGAGCTCGTGCCTCTTCCATCGCTTTCAAGCCGATACGGGCACAAGATCCGAAGGCTACGATCAAGTATTCGGCATCCTCACATTCAATTTCCTCATAGCGAACTTCGTTCTCCTCAATCTCTGCATATTTTTTCTGCAGATGGATATTCCGTTGTTCCATAATCGATGGATCAAGTTCCAATGAAGTGATGATGTTTGGTTTACGTCCTTTCGCTTTGCCATTGGCTGCCCAAGGACAGCGTGCAATCACTTCTTCATCAGTCAAACGGCGACGAGGCTTAGGAAGAACTACCTTTTCCATCATCTGACCGATAACACCATCAGCAACGATGATAGCTGGGTTACGATATTTAAAAGCAAGGTCGAAAGCCAGACCAACAAAGTCTGCCATCTCCTGAACAGAGGCAGGTGCTAAAGCAATCAGACGGTAGTCACCATGTCCACCACCTTTGACAGTCTGGAAATAATCGGCCTGACTAGGCTGAATTGTTCCTAAACCAGGACCACCACGCATCACGTTTACAATCAAACAAGGAAGTTCGGCTCCGGCGATGTAAGAAATACCTTCCTGTTTCAAGCTGACGCCCGGACTTGAGGAAGAGGTCATACACATCTTTCCGGTAGCAGCACCTCCGTATACCATATTTATTGCAGCTAATTCACTTTCAGCCTGAACGACGACCATACCAGTAGTCTCCCAAGGCTTCATCTCTGCAAGTGTCTCTAAAACTTCTGATTGGGGGGTAATGGGGTAACCAAAGTAAGCATCCACACCGTAATTGATGGCTGCACGGGCAATCGCCTCATTTCCCTTCATTAATACAACATCTTCTCCTGCCATATCTTTCCGTTTATTGTTCTTTTACTCTATACACTGTAATACACCCATCAGGGCAGACGGTAGCACACGAGGTACATCCGGTACAAGTGTCATCTTCTATTTGTTGGGCAAATACATACCCTTTCTTATTTACCTGCTTGGTGGTTAAAGCAATGATTTGTAGAGGACAGGCAACCACGCACAGTGCACAACCTTTACATCTTTCGGTATCTACGACGATAGCACCTTTGATTTTTCCCATATACAAGTTGTTATTGATTATACATGTCTTTATTATAAAACTCTAATATGTCCATCAGCATCTGACGAGCATGTACAGCCGGACTTTCCGGATTTCTCTCAATCGCTTCCAAATAATGATTCAAGGCCAACTGCCAATCACCTTTCTTGCGGTAGAGATTACCCAACAGATAATGAACTTCATCATTGTCGGGCTCACGATTAATCATATCATTCAAGTAGGAGAGAGCTGCATTCAAATCATCGTTTTGAATCATCTTCTTGATTTTCACTAATCTTTCATCCATGCTTCTCTTTCCATTTGTTCACAAATATACAATTTATTTGCAAAATCTAACATTATAGCAAAGAAAATAAAGCACTAAGGCTTTATTTTCTTTGCTATGTGATAGGATGTTTGTTGGGGAGTTTTCATCGAACTATCTCTCCAACAAACATATTGTAATTTCCACCATCTTTATTTCCTGCATTGATCTTGGCTGCTTCTTCAGCGTTGATGTTTTGCTGCATCAAGCGTTTGCAATTGATGACTTCAGATGGTTTGCTCTCACCTTCCTTATAGAAGGAAATAGTAAAGTTTTCGTTCGAGGTAAGCAATAGGTTTGCTATAGCTTTACGAGTGTCGAGAACGATGAAGGCAACTTTCTTACCAAACATCTCACCATAGCCTCCCCAAGCCTCTTGATCGATCTTGACTTCTTCACCATTTGCTGAGATCATGATACGTGCGGCTTCTTTTGTCGCAGGTTGAACAACCGGAGCTGCTGGCTTCACTGTCTCTTGGGGAACCACAACAGGCTTCTGAACATCAACAGGTTTTTGTGCTTCTGTTGGTTTCACTGCTTCAACAGACTTCTGAACCTCAACTGGTTTCTGCGCTACGACAGGTTCTTGTGTGACAACTGGAACTACAGCGGTTTGAGACTTCTGGATGCCAGCACCTAATTTAATAAGATAATCTCCAAGGGCATTCTGAGCAGACTTGAATAACTCATCCTTTGCGTCAATAGTTTTCCTACGGAACTTGCTACTGATAGGGACAAGTTTTGTACCCGACTTACGAACGGCGTATTTGTCGGTAATCCATTCCTCAGCTGTATATTTATTATTCTCATGTCCATCATTATATAGGTATCGGATGTTTGTCATATCGAGATCACATGATCCGTCTTTGCACTGAATAATCAAATGATAGTAGAACCGTGTACGATCCAAAGAAATGAATGAACTGGTGAACACCAGGTATTCTTCGCCATTGGCAACGATTGTACCTTTGTCTTCCTCATGGAAGAGGATACGTGGATTGAAGAGACCTTTATCTGCTTCTTTGGCCTTGAAGTAATCATTTGCCCAGTCTTTCATTACATTGTACAACTCCAGTTGTGTCAAAACAGGAGCATTCAGAGTTGTCTTGAAATGCACTAACCCATCTTCACCAACAGGAACAGCTCCCAGCAGATATTTACTGTCTTCTTGAGCACGCAATCCAGTAATGATTGCTATGCAACAAACTATAAATAAGATAAACCTTTTCATCTTACACATTATTTTTATTTTTGAGTGGTATTTTTTGAATACGTCTTAGGTGACGACCTCCTTCAAATGCTGTTGAAAAGAATTCGTTGAGGATAGGATCAACCTCTTCTTTCGTGATGAATCTTCCCGGTAAAACCAAGATGTTGGCATCATTGTGCTGACGTGCCAGATGTGCAATCTCAGGAATCCAACATAATGCGGCACGGATGCCTTGATGCTTGTTGACTGTCATGCTGATTCCCTCGCCACTACCACAGACAGCAACACCCATTTCACTCTCGCCTGTTTCGACAGACTCAGCCAAAGGATGACCGAAATCGGGATAGTCGCAACTATCAGTACTATAAGTTCCAAAGTCTTTAACGGAATATTCGTGCTCTTCTAACCACGTTTTTACATATTCCTTTATCTCATATCCGGCATGGTCGGATGCTACGCCTATATTCATGCTAACAATGCTTTTACCTGGTTATAAACATTCTGTGCAGTGAAACCTAATTTCTCATCCAGCACTTTGTATGGTGCACTGAAACCAAATGACTCCAAGCCAAAAACTTTTCCGTTCTCACCAACCAAACCTTCTAAATTTACTGGTAAGCCAGCAGTCAGACCGAATTTCTTAATTGCTTTTGGCAAAACACTCTCCTGATAGTCTGCAGGCTGATTACGGAACAGACCTTCGGATGGAGCAGAAACGATGCGTACTTTTACTCCATCTTGACGAAGCAACACGGCTCCAGCTTCAAGTGTTGATACTTCTGAGCCTGATGCTACTAGAATCACGTCAGGATTCTCGTCAGATCCTGCTACAATGTAAGCACCTTTGGCTGCTTGTTCATAGTCGTTTCCTTCAGGAAGCATCTCGATATTCTGACGAGAGAAGATCAGAGCAGTTGGAGTTTCCATATTTTCCATAGCCAACTTCCAAGCAACTGTGGTTTCTTCGGCATCTGCTGGACGAAGTACAAGCACTGAATTCTTTCCATGATGGTTCTTCAACTTCTCCATCAAACGTATCTGTGCCTCTTGCTCAACAGGTTCGTGTGTCGGTCCATCCTCTCCAACACGGAATGCATCGTGAGTCCAGATGAATTTGACAGGAACTTCCATCAAGGCAGCTAAGCGGATAGCTGGTTTCATATAATCGGAGAATACGAAGAAGGTACCGCATGCTGTGATGACACCACCATGCAGCATCATACCGATGCAAATACATGCCATGGCTAGTTCAGCAACACCGGCTTGGAAGAATGCACCGCCAAAATCACCTTTTTTGAAAGCGTATGTTTTCTTGAGGAAACCGTCCGTCTTATCCGAGTTAGATAGGTCGGCGGATGCACAAATCATATTAGGAACTTGCTCAGCTAAAACGCCAAGAACAGTTGCTGAGGCATTACGAGTGGCAGCACCTGCCTTTTGTTGGATGCTCTTCCAATCTACTTTTGGTGCTTTCCCGCTAAACCATTCTGCTAATTGAATGGCTTTATCAGGGTTCTGTGCAGCCCATTGTGCTTCTTCTTTATGTCGTTCAGCTACGATTGCTTTCAATTCTTCTTGACGTTTGGTATACAGTTCCTTGACATCCTCGAAGATGGTGAATGGCTCATCCGGATTACCGCCCAAATTAATGATGGTATTACGATAAGCATCTCCTCCTAGAGGAGCACCATGTGTCTTGCAATTACGTTCGTAAGATGAGTTATCATCTTTGCGAGCACCTTTACCCATGATACATTTTCCGATAATCAGTGTCGGACGTTCCTTCTCTGCTTTTGCTTCGTTCAATGCTCTACGAATTTCACCACAGTCATTACCGTTGATTTCTATGACATTCCATCCCCAAGCACGATATTTGGCAGCAGTATCCTCGTTGATGACGTCTTTTGTCTCGGTCGAGAGTTGGATATCGTTGGAGTCGTAGAACATGATGAGATTGTTGAGCCCCAGTGTGCCGGCGATTCGGCCAGAACCTTGAGATATTTCCTCTTGGATACCTCCGTCAGATATATATGCATAAATAGTTTCTTTTTCAAAAGTGGGGTTCCCTGTACGAGTAGCCAGGAATTTAGCAGCAATAGCAGCACCTACAGCAAAGGTGTGACCTTGTCCAAGTGGACCGGAAGTATTTTCGATACCACGGTTCACGTCTCGTTCAGGATGTCCTGGAGTAGGCGAACCCCATTGACGGAACTGTTGTAGCTCATCCAAAGTAAATTTTCCGGTTAAGGCCAGAGTGGAATAGAGCATAGGTGACATGTGACCTGGATCAAGGAAGAAACGGTCACGGCCTTCCCATGCTGGTTTTTCAGGATCATATTGTAGATACTCTGAATATAAAACGTTGATAAAATCGGCACCACCCATAGCACCACCAGGGTGACCGGAATTTGCTTTCTCTACCATTGAAGCAGCCAGAATACGAATATTGTCGGCTGCGTGATTCATGACTTTGTTATCATTCATAGGTTCTTTTCTTTGGTTTATTC
>CAMVLL010000014.1 GCA_947168315.1 uncultured Bacteroidota bacterium
GGCGACCACCGAGATCTACACTCTTTCCCTACACGACGCTCTTCCGATCTTTACGAAAATGGCTATCAGGAACTTATACAGAAGTTAAATGGTTTTCAAAAACGGATGGTTGTTGTCGGACAGATGAACCTTATCTATCTGTTTGAAAAAAAATACGTTAAGGCTCTTTATAAGCATTTTGTATGGTTTAGCGAACAACTTGGCAATCAAACCGTACCCGGACTTCCAATCCGCAACTTCGATACGGCGATATATGCGATGCCAAACGACAAACGAGAGGCGCTCCGTCCTGAATTACTCATCACCTATGGCGGACATATCGTATCTTCACAACTGAAGAAATATCTACGGAAATACCCTCCTAAGGAACATTGGCACATAAGTACGGATGGAAAGATCGTGGACACATTCGGCTGTCTCACAACAATCATCGAGATGAATCCTTTCGAGTTTCTCGAACGAATAGCATTTTTACTCGAGAACAAACCGACAAACTATCCGTTGGCGTGGGAAAACTATTGCAAAATCGTACCAGAACCTGCATTTGCTTACTCTGAGCCTATGATTGTAGGGCAATTCATCAAAGCCTTACCGACTCCATGCTCCCTTCATTTGGCAAACAGTTCAACTGTCCGTTATGCACAACTGTTCAGCATGGCGCCAGAAATCGAAGTCTGTTGTAATCGTGGCACAAACGGTATCGAAGGATCTCTTTCAACGGCAATCGGATATGCGGCTCTGTCTGATCAGCTGAATTTCATCATTATCGGAGACCTTAGTTTCTTCTATGACCAAAATGCGCTGTGGAACAGTCATATACGACCGAATGTTCGAATCCTTCTCATCAATAACGAAGGTGGAGAACTGCTTCATAACCTTCCAGGTATGGAGAAAGACGAACAATCACGCGCCATCGTGAGCGGAGCTCACCATACATCTGCCAAAGCATGGGCTGAGACTCGCGGATTTGTCTATTACGAAGTAAAAGATGAAGAACAATGGAAAGCAGTTCTTCCAACAATTACTTCTCCAGAACCTGCCGAGAAACCAATACTCGTAGAAGCTTGGACCAATAAAGCCAGCGACACTGCCCTATTAAGAGAATTTTATCATCAAATAAAAGATTTACAATGATTGAGAGAGACTATATCATGCGACTTATCCGCCAATTCTTGGCAGCCCTCGCACGATTCTTAAATAAAAAAGAACACCAAAACGACGAGGAAGAGATAAAAGAACTGTATGAGACATATATTGGCGACTATACTTTCTTTCATTCAGCTTCGATTGACGAGATTATGGATAGTTTCCTGAAATATCCAGAAGGAGAACGCATATACAGAATTGAGATGTTGGCCGAACTTTATTATCGCGAAGCCGATCTGAAGAGTGAACCCATGCGTGAGGACTTGCTTGATAAAGCATTTAAACTCTTCTCATTCGTCGATCGTAATAGCAAAACTTTCTCATTTGAACGAATCAACAAAATCAACGAAATACAAACTAAAAGAAAAGAAAAATGAAAACAATTACTCGAATCACCTTGTTCATCGGTTTTTGCCTTATAATGGTGAGCATAGCATCATGTGCAAAGAAAGACGCTGACACACAATACGCCAGTGACATGCTGAAAAAAGGAACACCTGCTCCTGCTTTTACCTTAAACAGTCCTGATGGGAACAGTCTTTCATTAAGCGATTTCAAAGGGAAATACGTAGTACTCGACTTCTGGGCAAGCTGGTGCCCTGATTGTCGGAAAGATGCTCCGGAAGTGGTGAAGGCTTATCAACAATTCAAAGATAAAGGCATTGAATTCTTAGGCATATCCTTTGATACGGATAAAGAAGCATGGATGAAAGCATTAAAAGAATTCAACATCCAGTATCCTCAAGTAAGCGAACTTAAGAAAATGAAAGAAACAAAAATAGCCGGAGATTATCATATTGGATGGATTCCATCAATGTACATCATCGATCCGGAAGGAAATGTCGTGATGGGAACCGTTATGGTGGAAAAGTTATTCAAACAATTGGATAAACTGACGAAATAACGTCTATCCGACCATTCGAATATAACAAATCGGTCTGACATACTTGATTGTATATCAGACCGATTGTGTTATTATATACCCTGTCATTAATACCTAATTTATAAAGGAAGTCTTCGCCAAATACAACGTGGAATCATGCGCCAAAAGAAAGTGAGACAACGCCAACGAGCATCGATCACAGCAACATGCTTTTTGCGATAAATAGCTGAAAGGATCTGTTTTGAAACTTTCTGCGGATTCATCAGCATCGGATAATGATTATCACCACTCAACAAATCCGTATCAACGAAACCAGGACGGATATCAGTAAACACAATATTTAGCTTACGGGTATGTGCCTGTTGCTCCAATGCTTCGATATAGCAGTTCTGAAAGGCTTTCGTTGCAGAATATGAAGGTGCAGGACCTAATCCTTTTGTCCCAGCTATGGAGCTGATGACGGCAATCTGTCCACCACCATTCGACGCCATATATTGAAACGCCGCATCTATCATCCGTGTAAAACCTAACGCATTAGTCTTTACGGTATTTAGCTCAATATCTGAGGAGAGTTGAGGATTTTTCTTTCCAATACCAGATGCATAAAAGAACAAATCCATGCCACCCAACTGTTCTACAAGGTGCAAAAAATGTTCAGGAGCATCCTCTTCATTCACATCAATGCGTTCATAAACGATTTCGGGATAAGATTCTTTCAAAGATTGAAGTCGCTCGACACGACGAGCAGCCACTCCCACTTGCCAACCATCGCTCAATAACAGTTTGGTTACCTCCAAACCCATGCCCGAACTGGCACCAATAATGACAGCTTTCTTCATCTTATCCTATTCAAAGATATCATCCAATCCGACATTCGTATCAATAATCGTTTCGCTATCAAGGATATCTCCACAAGGATTAAACCCTTCCGGTATTGAGAATGTCTCTTCTTGCGTATAACCTAACGATGTATCTTTATAAACCTTCTGCATGTAAAGGCCATAGATAGGCAAAGCCATGGACGCACCCTGTCCATAAGTCATTGTATCGAAATGGATTGCTCGGTCTTCACCACCAACCCATGTACCACTGACTAGCGAAGGAGTGAATCCCATGAACCAACCGTCCGAGTTATTGTTGGTCGTACCTGTCTTACCACACATATCTGCAGTGATTCCGTACAAACGACGTACACGATTACCGGTACCTTCATTGACAACTGCACGCAGCATTGTCAACATCTTGTAGCACGCATCCTCACTGATGACCTCATTCATTTGAGGTAAGAACGTTGCTATCGTATTTCCTTCATTATCTTCTATCTTTGTGACAAACAAAGGAGCGGTACGAATGCCTCGATTTGCAAACGCAGTGTAGGCACTTACCATTTCACCTACCGATATTTCACAAGGACCAAGACACAAAGAAACGACAGGGTCTATCTGTTGATTCATTACTCCAAACGAATGAATCAAACGAACTAATTGATAGGGACTTAATTTACCCATCAAATATGCAGTAACCCAGTTATCAGAATTAGCCAATCCCCAACGGATAGACACCATCTCACCGTAGTTTCTTCGGCTTGCATTACGTGGATGCCAAGGTCTTCCATTCTCATCAATCAATGTCTGCTCCACATGACGGACCATATCGCATGGCGAAAAACCGTTCTCCATCGCTAATGTGTACACATATGGTTTAATTGTCGAACCAACCTGGCGACGACCAACCATTGCCATATCATATTGGAAGTTTGTATAATTAGGTCCACCGACATATGCTTTCACGTAACCTGTGTGCGGATCCATAGACATGAAGCCAGCTCTGAGGAAATGCTTATAATATTTGATAGAATCAAGCGGAGTCATGACCGTATCAATCTCTCCACCATACGAGAATACGGTCATCTCACGTTCGGTATTAAATTCCTTCATGATTTCAGCCTCACTCTTACCTTCTTTCACCAAAGCACGATACAAATCCGTTTGACGAATAGAGCGGTCCAGAATCTGTTTTACTTCTGCATCAGTAAGAGCACTGGTGAACGGAGCGGATTTCCTACCCTTTTTCTCTTTAAAGAACTGAGGTTGGAGATATCCAGCCACATGCTCTTGAACAGCCTCTTCAGCATATTGCTGCATCTTGGAATTCAAGGTCGTGTAAATTTTCAAACCATCCGTATAAATGTTATAGTTCGATCCGTCTTTCTTCTTGTTTTTCATGCACCAACCATAGAGAGGATTAGTTTCCCAAGCTACAGAATCTTCATAGAACTGTTGTTCCTGCCAAGATCTATAATCGCTCCTCACTGGTTTCTTCGCAGTAATCACGCCACGTAGGTACTCACGGAAGTATGTCGCAAGTCCCTCTTTATGATCTACACGGCGATATTTCAATGTCAGAGGCACTTTTTTCAATGAATCAGCCTCTGCATCAGTAAGGTGTCCTGCCTTACGCATTTGTTCCAAGACGACGTTACGACGGCCTGTAGCCCGATCAACGAAACGACGAGGATTAAAATAAGAAGGATTCTTACACATTCCGACTAGTGTAGCCGCTTCTTCCGGAGCCAATGTCTTCGGCTCCTTAGAAAAATAGGTATTTGCAGCAGTCTTGATTCCAACGGCATTGTTGAGGAAGTCAAACTTATTCAAATACATCGTCATTATCTCCTCTTTCGTATAATATCTCTCCAATTGTACAGCAATAACCCATTCAATCGGTTTCTGAAGCAAACGTTCCATCACGTTGTCGGCCTTTGGAGAATAAAATTGCTTCGCCAACTGTTGAGTAATAGTACTACCACCACCAGCATTCATCTGCATCATGACACCACGTTTGATTAAGGCGCGAATGAAAGCTCTTGCATCAATTCCTGAATGTTCACTAAAACGAGCATCCTCCGTGTCTATCAAAGCATGAATCAAATGAGGAGAAAGGTCATCATAGCCCACATAAACGCGGTTTTCCTTACTATACGACCAAGTACCCAATAATTTTCCATCATCAGAAATAATCTGAGTAGCAAACTTCAGTGTAGGATTTTCCAACTCTTCGATTGGCGGAACATATCCGATCCAACCTTTTGCGATAGCTGTAAAAATAAGTACGACGGCCAAAAAACCAAGACCTAGCAATGACCAAAGTATGATAATGAATTTCTTTCTCATGGACTATATGAATGTTTGATGTTGCAAAAATAAATAAAACTTTTAGAATGTAGGCATTTTTAATATAACTTAAACTAAATATCAAGGAAAGATTAATCACTTTTATTTTTTTTTGTTACCTTTACGGCACTTAAAGATGATAAAAAGATACTTTATGGAAAACAGAAGTCTAGTATCCATAGCCCAGTATACGCGAGAAAAGATTCTCTATATGTTGGATATGGCTAAAGAGTTTGAAAAGAAACCCAACCGTAAATTATTGGAAGGAAGAGTTGTCGCTACCCTCTTTTTTGAGCCTTCCACTCGTACCCGACTTAGTTTTGAAACAGCAGCCAACCGTTTAGGTGCTCGTGTTATCGGATTTACAGACCCTAAAGTGACCAGTTCGTCTAAGGGAGAGACTCTGAAAGACACGATTCTCATGGTTAGCAACTATGCAGATATCATTGTGATGCGCCATTATCTGGAAGGTGCGGCAAGATATGCGAGCGAGGTTGCTCCTATTCCTATAGTTAATGCCGGTGATGGAGCCAACCAACACCCTTCGCAAACGATGCTCGACCTTTATTCCATCTATAAGACACAAGGTACCTTGGAGAATCTGAACATATATTTGGTTGGCGACTTAAAATATGGCCGTACTGTTCACTCCATGATACAAGCGATGCGCTTCTTTAATCCGACATTCCACTTCATCGCTCCGGATGAACTGAGAATGCCAGAGGAATATAAGCAATACTGTGAGGAGAATCATATCAAATATATCGAGCATACGGAATTCAACGAGGATGTAATTGCGGATGCAGATATCCTCTATATGACTAGAGTTCAGCGCGAACGTTTCACAGACTTGATGGAATATGAACGCGTAAAGAATGTGTATATCCTGAAAAATGATATGTTGAAGAATACACGTCCGAATCTGAAAATCCTTCATCCGCTTCCAAGAGTACATGAACTCGCTTACGATGTGGATGAAAACCCGAAAGCTTACTATTTCCAGCAAGCGAAGAATGGATTATACGCTCGTGAGGCTATCCTTTGTGATGTTTTAGGTATCTCGTTGGATGAAGTAAGAGCAGACGAAAACAAGTAAAATTGATGATTATGGATCAGAAGAAACAAGAATTACTAGTAGCAGCCCTTGAGAATGGAACTGTTATTGACCATATTCCATGCGATAAAGTTTTTACTGTCGTATCTTTATTGGAATTAAACGATGGCCATTCAAAGATTACCATCGGTAATAACCTTGACAGCAAGAAATTAGGCAAAAAAGGTTTGATAAAAGTAGCCAACCGCTTCTTTACCGATGAGGAAATCAGTCGTCTATCAGTAGTTGCTCCCTCTGTTAAGCTGAATATCATTCGCAATTATGAGGTTGTCGAAAAGAAACAGGTAGAAAAACCTGAGACTCTCCGCGGCATTGTCAAATGTGCTAATCCAAAATGCATCACAAACAATGAACCTATGCCGACTTTGTTCCATAGTATAGACAAAGAGCATCGAGTTTATAAATGCCACTATTGCGAAAAGGAACAGAATCTAGAAGAAATGAAGTTAGTATGAAGCAAGACTGGAAACCTGGCACGATGATTTACCCGCTTCCGGCCGTAATGATCAGTTGCGGAAGTACACCAGAGGAATATAACATAATGACTGTGGCGTGGACAGGAACAATTTGTACGAATCCACCAATGTGTTATATCTCTATTCGACCGGAAAGACACTCTTATGAGATCATCAAAAAAAACATGGAGTTTGTCATTAACTTAACAACAAAGGACCTCTCCTTCGCTACCGATTGGTGTGGAGTGCGTTCTGGAAAAGATTATAACAAATTCGAAGAGATGAATCTCACTCCTGGAAATGCGAAAATTGTTAACGCGCCAATCATCGAAGAGTCACCTTTATCCATCGAATGCAAAGTAAAAGAAATCATGGCTTTAGGTTCACATCATATGTTCATTGCGGAAGTCGTGAACGTGAAAGCAGATGATAAATATCTTGACGAGCAGTCCGGTAAGTTTGAATTAACGGATGCCAATCTTATGGCCTATGTACATGGTGGATACTTCACCTTGGGAGAAAAAATCGGCAAATTCGGATGGTCGGTTGAAAAAAAGAAATAAAACGTACAATGATAAATTTATTTTAATTAGTTTTGTACCGAATCCTAATCTTAAAATAAAACAAAATGAAAAGAGATGATTTAATTTTTAACATCATTGAACAAGAACATCAACGCCAATTAAAAGGCATTGAACTTATTGCATCTGAAAATTTCGTAAGCGAACAGGTCATGCAAGCCATGGGATCTTGTCTTACGAACAAATATGCAGAAGGCTATCCTGGTCATCGCTACTACGGTGGCTGTGAGGTCGTTGACCAAAGTGAGACCATTGCTATTGAAAGAATCAAGAAAATTTTTGGTGCTGAATGGGCTAACGTGCAACCACACTCTGGTGCACAGGCAAATGCAGCTGTTTTTCTCGCCGTTCTGAACCCTGGAGATAAATTCATGGGATTGAACCTTGACCAAGGTGGACACCTGTCACACGGTTCTGCAGTAAACACATCTGGTATTATCTATTCGCCATGTGCATATAACCTGAATCCAGAGACAGGACGTGTGGATTATGATGAAATGGAAGCCATCGCTTTGAAAGAAAAACCAAAATTGATTATCGGCGGTGGATCAGCATACTCTCGTGAATGGGATTACAAACGTATGCGTGAGATTGCCGACAAGGTTGGCGCATTATTGATGGTGGATATGGCTCATCCGGCAGGATTAATTGCCGCAGGATTGTTGAATAATCCATTGGAATATGCTCACATCGTTACTTCTACAACGCATAAGACATTACGTGGTCCACGTGGTGGTATCATCTTATTAGGAAAAGACTTTGAAAATCCATGGGGTAAGCGTACTAAGAAGGGAGAACTGAAGAAAATGTCTCAACTTCTCGATTCCGCTGTCTTCCCAGGCATCCAAGGTGGTCCGTTGGAACATGTTATTGCAGCAAAGGCTGTAGCCTTCGGCGAAATCCTTCAGCCAGAGTTCAAGGAATATGCTAAGCAAGTACAAAAGAATGCCAAAGTCTTAGCAGAGGCATTGATGGATCGTGGATACAAGATCGTTTCTGACGGTACAGATAACCACTCTATGCTTGTCGATCTTCGTACGAAGTTCCCAGAACTGGATGGAAAGCTTGCTGAAAAAGCATTGGTATCGGCAGATATCACAGTAAATAAGAATATGGTACCATACGATACACGTTCTGCCTTTAAGACATCAGGTATTCGTTTAGGTACTCCGGCAATAACCACACGTGGTGCGAAAGAAGATTTGATGGTTGAGATTGCTGCCTTGATTGACGAGGTACTTTCACACGTAGATGATGAAAAGGTAATCGGTAATGTTCGTAGTCACGTTAATGACTTGATGAAAAATTATCCGATTTTCGCATATTAATTTTTTAAAATTAAAAGTATATGAAGAAGACTAAATTAATGGCATTGTTACTGAGTGTAACTTTAGTACTCAGTGGTTGTGGAAACATGAATAATACTGCTAAAGGTGGTATTATCGGTGGTGGTGGCGGTGCTGCTTTAGGTGCTGCTATTGGAGCAATTATCGGTCACGGTAAGGGTGCTGCTATCGGTGCTGCTGTTGGAGCAGCTGTAGGAACTGGTGCTGGTGTTATCATTGGCAAGAAAATGGACAAGAAAGCTGCTGAAGCTGCCGCTATTGAAGGCGCTCAAGTTGAGCAAGTATTGGACAGCAACGGTTTGCAAGCTGTGAAGGTAACATTCGATTCTGGTATTTTGTTTGGTTTCAATAGCGCTGCTTTAAGCCAATCTGCAAAGAATTCATTGACCAACTTCTCTAAGATCCTGAAGGAAGATCCAACTCTTGATATTGCTATTTACGGACATACCGATAAGGTTGGTACTTTAGAGGCAAATCAAAAGGTTTCAACAAACCGTGCAAACGCTGTTGCTGATTACCTGAAAGGTCAAGGCGTTTCCGCTTCTCAGTTGAAGTATGTTGAAGGTAAGGGTTATAGCGAGTACAATGAAGAATTGTCAGCTGCCGCTAACCGTCGAGTAGAAGTATTTATGTATGCTAGTAAGGAGATGATTCAAGCTGCTGAGGCTGAAGCTAAGACTCTTTAATCATCTACTTGATATAAGAAAAGGGTAACCCCATTAGTGGGTTACCCTTTCTTTTTATAATAATCCTCTCCTTTTAAAGTCGGTAGGCAAATATTAAAACGAACTGCTACTAAGCGCGTGATGAACACCGCAAAACCTGCTGAGATCTGACAAGTAAAGTCGCTCATGCCTATCAATGACAGTATCCAGTAAAGCAATCCGCCTACCACACAGGCCATCGCATAGATTTCCTTACGGAAAATTAAGGGTATCTCGTTGATAAACACATCACGGATAACACCTCCGGCGGCTCCCGTAATACTTCCCATGATTATTGCGACCCAAAAAGGGAAACCTAACATTAAACTATGACTTATACCAACAACGGTAAACAGTGATAAACCTACACTATCAAAGAAAAATATCGTATTGTTCATCGTAATCACATACTTTCCAAACGCAATAACCCAAAACAAAGCCAGCGCCGTACATATCAAATATATCGGTGATTGCATCCAAGCAGGCGTCACTCCCAACAAAATATCACGAAGAGTTCCTCCACCAATTGCAGTAGCGAATCCAACAACATACGCACCAAACCAATCAAAACGCTTTGCTGAAGCCAAACGAATACCACTTGTCGCAAAAGCAAACGTTCCTGCAAAATCTAATACCTGAACAAAAGAAACCATATCATTTTGAATTTTGGCTGCAAAAGTAATCATTTATTCAAATAAAAAACTAACTTTGCTTGAAATTAAAAACAATAAGAGGATGAAAGTTACAATCATTGCTGGTGCACGCCCTAATTTTATGAAAATTGCACCTTTGATGCGTGCTATTCAAAAAGCGAAAAGTGAAGGAAAGAATATTTCTGCACGGATTGTCTATACAGGCTCGGCTGATGAAAAGAGTTTGGAACCTTCTCTTTTCACAGATTTGGATATGCCTCGCCCAGATGTATTCCTTAACGTAAATGAAACGGATTTCTTCCGTCGTATGGCAGGCATCATCACAGCTTTTTCTACAGAATTAAAAGCGAACATAGCAAATGTTGTAATCGTAGTTGATGACTTCACTCCTACCATGGCTTGCTCGATTGTTGCGAGAAAGATGGGTGTAAAGGTGGCACATCTTGTTGCTGGCACACGCTCATTCGATGTAGATTGCAAGGAAATCAACCGCATCATCACTGATAGCATGTCGGATATACTGTTTACGGCAGGCATGGTAGCTAATCGTAACCTCTCTCAATCAGGTACTGAGCAAAATCATGTGTATATGGTTGGCAATATCTTGATTGACTCACTAAGATACAATCGTCCTCGCATGCAACGACCTGTCTCATTCTCTATCCTCGGTATTAAAGATAAGGAATATCTGTTGTTTACTTTGAACAGAAGGGACATTGTGAACAATGACGATAAACTTCGTGATATCATGCAGGCTGTTTTGACAAACACAGACCTACCAATCGTGGCACCACTCCATACTTATATTAAGGATCGTTTGGAAGAATTGAATATTCATTCCGATCGTCTACATCTGTTGCCTCCACAATCGTACCTTACCTTTGGTTATATGGTAAATCATGCCAAGGCTATCGTAACGGATTCAGGCAATATTGCTGAAGAAGCTACTTTCCTTGGTATTCCTTGCATTACTTTAAACACTTATGCAGAGCATCCTGAAACTGTTTTGAAAGGAACAAACCGTTTAGTTGGCGAGGATCCTGCACTCATTTCCGAAGCTTTGCATATCTTAAGTAAAGGGGAATGGAAAGAAGGTAAGATACCTGAAAGGTGGGACGGACATACCGCTGAACGAATTGTCCAAGCACTTCTTACAGAATTTGAATCCTAAATTCAGGAACATATCAATCAAACATATAGTAAGAGCCAGAGATTTCCTCTGGCTCTTTCATATACGTGATGGTAGGAATAATTTCTACAGATGCTGTCATTTATTCAAATTCTATTAAGAAAGTAGTATTCCAACCATTTGTTCCCGACTTCAAAAGACTGATATTTCCTCTCGATAATTTCATGATTTGGCGTGAGAGCGATAATCCTATGCCACTACCCTCTTTCTTTGTAGTAAAGAAAGGAACAAAGATATGTTCCACCACCTCATCGGGAATCATCGGACCGTTATTACTTACAGCGATAAATACATGTTCATCCTTATTCATATAAGCATGAATATGTATCTTCCCTTCAGCCGGACCTATTGCCTGAACAGCATTCTTTAAAAGGTTAATAAAGACCTGCCGTATCAGGTTCGGATCGGCATAGACCATCAGATCTTCAGGCTCAACCAATGATGTTAGGGAAATGGATTCTGGAACAATTGTCAGCCCCTGGAGTTGCGATAGCAAATCTGTGATATAAAATGGTTTCGGATGAGGATCCTGCAATGAAGAGAACTTTCGATAACTATCCACAAAGTTAATCAATCCTGTCGAAGTCTCATGGATAGCATAAAGGCCCTCATAAAGAGGTGAATTTACCACATCTTTCCGCGAAAGGAAGGTTTCGGTAATAGAAGAAATAGGTGCAAGCGAGTTCATCACCTCGTGAGTCAACACACGAGTTAGTTTAATCCATGATTCCAGTTCCTTTCCTTCCATTTCATCCCGAATATCATTCAATATAAAAATACGAACAGGCTGAAGATTGAGTACAGTCTTGACAACACGAATAGAGAGTTGAATCTCCCCTTTTGAGGTTGTGAATTGAATCTGCTTTTTTTCTCCCGCCTGCATGTCGAAGATTCTGACTATTGTTTCCCCACCAATCTTTTTCAGTTGAGAGATAGTCACCAAAACGGGAAGGTCAAACAAAGTGGTTGCTGCCTTATTGACCTGAACAATCTTGTTCTGGTCATTCAACACGATGACACCTGTCGTCACTGAAGAGAGGATTTGTTCATAAAAACGTTCATGCTGCTCCATCGCTTGTTTCTGTTCACCCATCAATTTGCCGAATTCATTCAATGTCTGCTGTAACGACTTTGCCCCTCCCAGTGCATCGGCAGGAAGTCGAAAAGAATAATCGTTGTTTCGGATAGCCTCCAATATCAGATTACATGATTCTTTCAGTCTCTTTTGAGACCGAATATACAGATATAATGCCAACAAAATCAAGAATGTACCGCCTACTATCCACTTGATGCTTGTGTGCATCAAGCCGATAGTAAGCAGTACAGTACCTATCATTAAATATCCCAATTGAAAGATGGGAGAACGAAACAATCTATATACCATATTTTTTCATTTTGTTATACAGTGTTTGACGAGTGATACCCAAACCGGACGCAGCCAGTGACAGATTACCGTGACTTTGCTCAATAGCCTTACGTATCGCTGCACATTCCACTTCATTTAAAGTCCGCACCTTCTCTTCCGAGTCAACATCCTCCGCAGAAAGGGGTTTCTTTACTGCCGACAACGTCAGGTTATCTGCTTTCAAGATTTGTCCTTCGCTGAGGATGACTGCTTTTTCGATTGTATGCTGCAGTTCGCGGATATTTCCATACCAAGGATGGTTCAGCAGCCGTTGGATGGCATCATCCGATAATTCATTCACCTGCCTTCCATACTGTGTAGCATACATTTGAATGAAGCGTTTTGCCAGTGGAAGGATATCTTCTTTCCGTTCGCGCAAGGAAGGAATATGCAGATAGATAGTATTGATTCGATATAATAGGTCTTCGCGGAATGTACCTTCCTGTACCATTTCTTCCAGGTTACGGTTCGTGGCGCAAATCAGCCGTATATTGGTTGGTTGCGGGGCATTACTTCCAACCTTCACAAAACTTCGTTTCTGGATAGCCGTAAGCAGTTTCGGTTGCATGTGTAGAGGGAGGTTGGCAATCTCGTCCAGGAAGAGTGTTCCACCGTTGGCCGCCTCGAACCTTCCAATACGGTCGGAATGAGCATCAGTAAACGAACCTTTCACATGACCAAAAAGTTCACTCTCGAACAAAGTCTCTGTAATTGCTCCCATGTCTACCGAGACGAAAGGTCCGTCATGGCGTCCTGACAAACGATGTATTTCGTGTGCCAGCATATCCTTACCAGTACCATTCTCACCGGTAATCAAGATGTTGGCATCAGTCATACTGACTTTTTCCACAATCTTCTTCAGCGAAAGTACGGCAGCCGCTGTTCCCCAATACATCTCTTTCTCCTCATCAGCCACAGCTTTTGCCTTGGTCGTTCGTTTACCCGTAGGTTGCGTCTTTTCATATGCACTCTTCAGTACAGATACTAAATTGGAATTGTCCCAAGGCTTCACAACAAAGTCAACAGCTCCTTCTTTCAACCCTGTCACGGCAAGATTGATATCCGCGTATGCCGTGAAGAGGACCACTTGAGTCTGAGGACGAATCCGTTTAATCTCACGAAGCCAGAAGATGCCTTCATTGCCTGTGTTCAGACCTGCTGAGAAATTCATGTCCAACAAAACCACTTCCGGCTTCTCTTGTTGCAGTAAGGTAGGGATTGTTACAGGAGTTGAAGAAGTAATGACTCTTGTAAAAAAGCCACTTAGCAGATATTGTAATGAGGTTAATATATTTTTATTGTCATCAACGACCAATAATGTTCCTTGTTTTACCATTAGATTTCGTTTTTACATTACAAAAATACATATTAAAAATACTTTATTCTATTCTATTCGTAAATTTTCAATTGGATTTGCTCTTGAGGATTTCCATATTAACAGACATGCTACGAATATGATTAAGAGCAAAATCAACAAGACACATGATCCAAAGAGTAAAACTGAAAGCGCAATCTTTACGGCAAACATCTGAAGGATAGAATGACTTACCTTCCATGCCAACAAAGCACCCAACAGTATTGCTGGAACAGCAATGAAAAGCAGATGGTATTGAAATATCCGTTGCAAATCCTTTAGCGTTGCTCCCATTATAGAACGAATTGCAATTTCAGAACGTCGGCGGTTTACCTCATCGCGAATATACGCAATCAATCCAGTCAATGCTATCAGCAGAATACATATTCCGGCAAAGAGCACACTGTTCTTTATATGCTGCAATTGTTGATAGTTGTTTCCTATCTCCATATCCAAACTAAAAACAGTTGTCTGCTTTTGCGTAATGGTACGGTTGACAATATCTTGCAATTGTTGGATAGCTCCTGATTCCGGTTCTTTCAAACGTATATACAGATACCGTACACTATGATCTGACACCGAATTGTAATACATGACTGTGGGACGCTCGTCCAGATTATCAGTCCAAAGCGAACCCGTAATAAAATCTTCGTAAACACCTACAATGACATGCGGTGAGTCATGTTCTGTCACGAATATATATTCACCAATCGGCGAGCCTGTCCAATGTGCCCGTTCACTCATTGTTTTCACAAACGAGCGACTTACCATCACTTCATTATTCAGACTGTCTGTCATCCCTTCCGTAAACGTCCTTCCTTCTACCAACGGGATATTCAGTGTCGAGAAATAGTCATCTCCCACATCATACATGTCGGCTATATTCATATACTCTTCATGAGTATCAGGATTATACACGTTGTTTCCACTACAATGTTCAGACAAGTATTGATACCCCCAAGTCACTCCTGCTACATTCGGATGATTACGTAACTCTTGAAGACAGAGTTCACGTTCACGTTGAGAGGCATTTCCAATATAAACTGTATAAACAGACTTGTATGAATAACCCAGATCGGCATTTGTCAACTTATGATATTGCAAGCCGATTACGACCAGTATGCAGACAAAGAAAGAAGACAACAAGAACTGTAGGAAGAGCAAGCCCAACTTCCAATGTCGCTTACTTTCCGAATAACGACGATAGGCATAAGTTACAGGTATCTTACTATATAAATAACCAGGTAACAAGCCGCAAATGAAAACAACAAGTAAGGTAATCAGAATGCACGTTACGACAGTCGATGTCGGGAACAGACTTTGAAGACTGTGTCCGATCTGTTCCTGAAGGAAATCACGAAGACCGAAGATAATAAGGACAGCCAAAGGCAGGGCGATACAAAAGACATGCAAGAACGATTCGCCCAAAATCATCCGATAGATATCCTTCGTGTCGGCTCCGTAGCAACGGTATGTTGCTATAGATTTGGCCCTGTTCACCATGGAGGAGATAACTAACAGCACATAGTTAAACACAGCAACCAACAGCATAATCAGGCCAAAGCCTAAGAAAACAAGATTCATGATCCGGTTACTTTCAACATCGTAAAAGATTCTCTTGACCGGACGCAAGGACAGGCGCAGTTTTACCCCACTCGCCTCCAACCGTTTCCCGACATTATCTTCCATCATTTTGTCAATACGAACCTGCAAGTTGTCAGGGTTCGTCCCTTTCTGCAGACGAACGTATCCTTGATAGCGATCGTTTCCTATCCAGTTGTTGCTCCCGTCAAATCCGCCGAAGAAATCCACTATCGTAGGCATTGACAAGATAATATCCATATCTGGCAGATGAGTGTTCTCAGGCAATGATTCAAAGACACCGGCAACCGTCATCTGTACGTCAGTATTATCTTCAAAACGGATTGTCTTACCAACGATATCCGGTCCTGTTATCTTCAATAGTTTATCCGAGATATATCCTTTCCACTTCTGGGTCAGCGTCTTATGCGGATCATCGCCCATAAGTATTTTACGTGGGAACACCTCAAAGAACGATGAGTCACAGAGAAAGACTTGTCCATCAAACTTTCGTTGATCTTCCGTTACGAATGAACCTTGAAGAATCCACGTAAACCGTGTTGCTGCTTCCACTTCGGGACAAACCGACTTGATGGCAGGTGCATGGATACCGGAGCATTGTGGAAAATGACGCCAGTCCTCTCCCTTCATCTTGTAATTTTCTTCTACACGGTACGTGTCATCTAAGCGAGGAATAAAACGATCCTGAGAACGTTCATAAATCACTTCGGAGAGCATGATCAGTCCTAAGGCCAGTCCGATACTCAGACAAAGAATCTTTATGAAGTTTGCGTCTCCTTTACGGAACAATGTTTTGATAACTTTCATCATAATCCTTCCGATGTTGAGACAATTTGACCATCAAACAGATTGATTATCCTACCTGCAAAGCTGGCGTCCCGTTGACTGTGCGTAACCATCACAATGGTTGTTCCTTCCTTATTCAGTTCGGTCAAGAGTTCCATCACCTCCTGTCCGTTCTTTGAGTCAAGATTACCTGTAGGCTCGTCGGCCAGGATTATTTTCGGGTCACAGACCACTGCTCTTGCAATGGCAACGCGTTGTTGCTGACCACCAGAAAGCTGCTGAGGATAATGTTTTGCACGATGTGAAATATTCATCCTTTTCAAGATTTCAGTTACTCTCTTCTTCCGTTCGTCAGCCGCAATATTCATATAAGTTAAAGGCAGCTCAACATTCTCATATACATTGAGTTCATCAATCAGATTAAAACTTTGGAATACGAAGCCGATATTACCTTTCCTTACCTTGGTACGGTCCTTCTCCTTCAGATGTCCCACTTCCTGATTGTTCAGAAGATAATTGCCTGAGGTCGGGTTATCAAGCAATCCCATAATATTCAAAAGTGTTGACTTACCACAACCTGAAGGTCCCATAATAGCAACAAACTCTTTGTCAGCTACCTCCAGGTTTACGTTATTCAATGCTATTGTTTCTACTTCGGTTGTCACAAATTTTTTTGTCAAATTTTCAATCTTAATCATAATTGTATTATTTATTGTTTTTATATTATTCTGTTTTAATACTGTTTACTGGGTTCTCATTGGCATTCTTCCAACTTTGATAGGTAACTGTTGCCATGGTTATTGCCACCACCAGCAGAAAGCTCACGACAAACAATAATGGTGAGATAATTGTCTTATCGGCAAATCCTTTCAACCAGTCTTGTCCAAAGTAATAGCCCACCGGTGCTGCAACGACAAAGCTGAACAGCAGCAGTTTGAGATAATGTTTATTGAACATAGATAGAATCTGTCTTGTTGAACTACCGAAAATTTTACGTACGCCGATTTCTTTCCTCCGATACTCGCTCTCAAACATCGTCAAGCCAAAGACACCAATGATACTGATAAGTATTGCCAACAATGAAAACAATAGCACTTGTTTAGTAAAACGCAGTTCCCCGTAATAAGTCCTGTCGAGTACTTGATCAAAGAAACGGAAATTAATGTTTTCGGATGGTTCAAACTTATCCATTGTCTTCTTTATTTTCTGAAGCAATGCCACGCGGTCGACTCCTTTAGATATGCGAACATTAAAGAAATTTTTCCAATTCCAATCCTTATATCTACCATCTTTACCAAAGATAATAAAGGCCATAGGTTTGCTCCTTTCGTTACGGAATGAAGAGTAACGAATATTTTCGCAAAAACCAATAATAGGAAGATCTCCTTCTACAATAGGTTTATCTATTTCTAGCCAGGAGTATTCTCTCTTTGCAGCCTCATTGAAGATATATACATCCTGATCAAACTCGTTAAAGTCGCGTCCTTCAACCACTTTTATTCCCATCGTCTTCAAGTAACGATAATCTATAGGAAAGCAATAAAAAAACATTGATTGTTCACCTTCACCTCGTCCCCATCCCATGTATGAGTCTGAAGATCCTAAGATAGAATTCGAAATGCTGACACTTTCAACTCCCGGTATCTGGTTCAGTTCACTTATCACAGCATCGGATTGATCCATTGTATGCTGTACACGAGTGGAAAAAGTTAAGACTTGTTCCTTATCGTAACCATAATCAGATGTTCGGATATAATGGCTTTGCAGATACATGATGCCGACTCCTATTATCAAGACAAACGAGATGACGAATTGTACACCTATAAGAAAAGTCCTTAAAGCGCGTCCCTTCGGAGATAATCCAAAAGAACCTTTAAGCACTAATGCCGGAGGGAAAGACGTTGCATACAGGCAAGGATAAATGCCGGAAACCAAACCAACAACGATACTCAAGGCAAAAGTGAAGCCCAACAACAAAGGGTGATCCGTAATACTTATCTTTGCTTGAACCAATTCCTGCAAACCAAATTCATTGGCCACGTGAATCCATATTATTCCTAAAAGAAAAGAAATAATACTGACGAGCACCGCTTCGACCAATAGTCCAAACCGCAAGGACATAGTACTTGCTCCCAATACTTTTTGTGTGTTGATACTACGAATGCGCATCGGCGTTTCTGCCAGGGTGAAGTTCATAAAGTTTACTGCCGCTATAACAATAATGAGGACAGAGAAACACAGTAACAAATAGGTTATTGTCGAATTGGAATTTGCCTCACCCTTTATCTTTGCGAAATGCAAATCCCCAATATTGACGAGATGTGCCTTTATCGCATCCAATTCTTCTTGTGTAGCATCGCTATTCGCATATTCCTTAACCTTCATCGTCATCATCTTTTGGGTATCTTCGAGCGATGATGTGTCATCCAACCGGACATAGAATTGGTAATTCCAATTGTTCCATACGCCATCGTTCTCGTCAACACCTATCAGTGACATTCCTCCTAACATACAATTCTCAGGGAAGTCCTCAAAAATGCCTGAAACAGTTAATGTTCCTCTTTCTATCTTCAACGTCTTATTCATACAATCGATTGAGCCGAAGAGGCGCTCAGCTACTTTCCGTGGCAAAAGAATATGATCCTTTTGGTTCAGAGTTTCCACTGAGCCAACTATCATCTTCGGTTCAAAAGCCTTCACCGTCCCTTTGATACTGCAATAGACATCAATATTAGACTTCTGTCCGTCGACATCTACTTCCATTTCCAAACTGAAACTTTGTATGATAGCATAGTCGGTTATATGCGGAGAAGCTTCACTCAAGTTCTCACACATTGGACGTGAAATTGTTTGGCCAAAGTTCTCATATTGTCCCCCCAAATCCAAATAACAATAATAGAGTCGTTCATAATCCTTGAAACATTTATTGTAACTATAATCATAGTTCACCTGCATCATGATAACGATGAAGGAAGCAAACGCAAGGCTTAGTCCAAATAAGTTCAACAGATTGGCGGTAATAAACCTCTTGAACGTATATACAAAGTTCCGAATATTCGTTTTCATTATTTTTTAGTTTAATATAAGTACTTCATTATCCTTATAACTCTCATAACCCGATACAATAACTTGTTCACCCTGCTCCAGTCCTTCGAGCACTTCATAGTATTGAGGGTTCTGACGACCGATACGAATCTTCCTACGGTACGCTTTCTTTCCGCTCTTGTCAACAACAAAGATCCAGTTGCCTCCTGTTACCTGGAAGAATGTTCCTTTCGGAATGAGCACACTCTCAGAAGGTTCACCCAACTGAAGGTCGATATAATAGGTTTGTCCACTGCGGATATTATCCGGCCGTTCACCCACGAAAACAAAGTCGGTACGGAACCTTCCCTCTCGTACTTCAGGATAGACTTTACGCACTTTCAGTTTAAACGACTTGTCCTGACGCTGGAAGGAAGCGGGCAATCCATTTGAAACACGGTCGATATAATGTTCGTCTATACGGGCTTCCACCTTAAAGTCGGAAAGATCATTGATCTGTCCTACCATTTGTCCGGCACTGATGTTTTGTCCCAAGGCTACATCTAATAGACCCAATTCTCCGCTAATTGTTGCACGAACTTCCAATTTATTTTTTCTCTCACGGATCAAAGCCACGTTTTGGCGCATATTCATGAGGTTGTCTTCCATCTGATCCATCTGTATGGTACGATAGATGGAATCCTGCTTCAGACGCTCGGTAATCAACTTATGTTTCTTTATAGCTAACTCGTAATCTTCTTTAGCTTTCAGATAATCTTCCTTACTGATGAGCTTTTCATCGTAAAGGCGGGAACACTGTTGGTATGCACGCTCTTTACGCTGCGTATCTATATCCAAGGAAACTTTCTCCGTCTCGTTATTCAACTTATCCTGCTGCATAGCAACCTGTGTGTTGCGAAGCAAGTTCTGTTTCTCGGCCACTTCCGACTCTGCATTCAGAATCTGTAAGTCCATATTTGAGTTACTTAGCCGAAGAATAACATCTCCTTTCTGAACTTGAGCTCCTTCTTCCACTACCTTTTCACGGACGATTCCACCTTCTTCCGGACTTATCTGCACAATCTGTATAGGTTGTACCTGCCCGTTCAAACGGATGTAGTCGTTAAACTCACCATAAGTGACATCTGCGATATTAATAGATCTCCGCTCAACCCGCATCGTCGATGCATGATTGCCAAATATCACCCATCCCAGTAGCAACAAAATCACACTTCCTCCAACGAGGTAAGGGATATGTTTCTTTTGAATTCCCTTTTTCTTTTCTAATTGTATATCCATAGTTGTAATATTATTTACGTTTGATAAGTTCTTCTCCTTTATAATAATCGACTAACCGGCATTTCAGGAAGTAGGTAAGTTTGCTTTGAAGAAACCTTGCCTGACTTTCCAGCCATGTTGCTGCATTGTGTTGAACATCGAGCGATGACATCAGCCCTTCCTCGTATTTCCGCTTCGTTACTTTATATGCAATCGCATCCGATTCCACCTTTTTCTCCATCTGAATACTCTCTTTCAAATAGCCGTCACGATCCATAACCGCCTGTTCCACCAGTTTTCGCAGTTCCTCTTTCTGAGCTTCAAACTGCTCCTTGGCGATATGATATTGATATTTTGCTTTTTTTACACTTCCATAGCTCTTAAAATGATTAAGTATGGGAATGTTCAGACTGAAGCCAAAGTAATAGCCATAGTTATTCTTCCATTGATCATGAAAACTCGGATAATTGCTTACGTGCAGCTCCTTAAAATAAGATGTTGTAAGTCCGCCAATCATATTTATTGACGGCAATGACTGACCGAAAGCAATGTATCTCCCGATTTTTGCTGCTTTCATTTCCATTTCTGCCTTACGCAATGTCGGATTGTTTAGGAAAGCCATCCTTACCGTTTCTTCCTTGTCGGCCGCATTCAACTGCAAATCATCTTGGATGAACGATGAATCCAACAATGTAGAGTCGAGCAAAAGCTCCAATTCTTTAGGATAGTTCATCTTTTGCTTCAAGTCGAGCATGGCTGTCGCCAATAAATTCTGCTGGTGTGTCAGATTATAAAGATCGGTGGCTTGTTGTGCTTCCATCTGTGCTACATCAGCCCGTCCTTTCAAGCCCAATTCTTCTTCTATACGGGTCTTATATAACAAAGAATCACTTTCTGCCAGTTTTTGCCGTGACATCCGAACCGTTCCCATGCAATACAGTGCTTGAATATAAGCTTGGAATGTTGCTAAAGCGGTCTGATCTTTTTCTTCTTGAAGAGCTGCCTTCCCTCTCATCAAGTTCACTTTCGACTGTCGTACCAAGTTGATTAAACTTCCTCCGCGGAAAATTGGAAGTGAACCTTCCAGATAGTAATAATTATTAAAAGTGGAGATTTCCTTGTACGTATTGGTCTCCGGGTCAATGTTTCGACCATAGTTATACCGAGCTTGCGTGCCTCCGTCCACTCCTGGAATGAAATTACCTATCGATTCCAGTTGATTCATCCGTTGACTTTTCAGTTCATACTCACGTTGACGAACTGTATGATTATGTTTGACGGCATAATCCATACAAGCATCCACATCCCACAAATCTTGAGCATTTATGCTCACCGCGGAAAGACTGAATGCGAGAATCAGCATTCCTTTTATGTTTCTTTGTTTCATCACGTCCATCTGTTTTAAAGATTCATTTGCCATCTTTAATGCAAACGCCGTGCCAAAACAAGTAACATGCTGATATACAATAATATATATCAAAATAAGCGCAATTGAAAGCGTCTAAAAATCATACATTTCTTTTAATTTTTAGACAAACAATAAAGATGATTATTCCACCACGAAAAAAATCAGGAAGAATTAAGCTTGTCACATAGGTGACAAAGGCTTTCCACATTGGTGACAAGAGCTTGTCACATAGGTAAAAAAAGCTTGCCACATTAGTGACAAGCTTAATTTATTTTGGATTAAATATAATACGTTAAATATGTAGGTAGAATTTACCAAGTATAATTCAAACCAAAGCTGAAGAGTTCCTGCATCTGGAAGTAACTATGCTGATCTGCAGCCCGTCTCACACCATCATCGAAGCGAGGATTGACGAACAGTTTCGTTGAAAGATACTTCGTAACAGCAAAGTTGAACGTATTTTCCCAGTTCGCAATAACTTGTTTATACGTTGTAAAGTACTCTATACGTGTATCCCAACTGATATTCTTTGTAATTTTCCAGTTCAAAACTCCAGTAATCTTCGAACCGAAGAGGCTTGCGGAGTGATGACCTTGCTTAACATTGAACGCTCCTGGATTGATAATCTTATCGCTATTTATATAAATAAAGGTGTAAGCCAACGGAGATGTCAGAACAGATAACGTATAATTCTTTGCTGATCGTTTATAGTCCATACCGATGTTCAAGTCAAACTGGAACGGAGAAAGGAAATTCGAGATCATGTCGTTCGTGTTGGTCTTATAATTTGCGAAGAACTGGGTCTTAAACTCAGCACCGATAGTATAGTACCAATATTTTCGAGCCTTCACACCTAACTTACTGGACAAACGGATCAAGTCTGTGTTGGTTTTATAATCGTGAACCGTATCAGAAGGTGCGGTAATAAAGCCAAGTTTTGCCTCAAACTTATTATCCCATTGGACTCTTTGCTGATCATCATAGTTCGCTTCGAGTGTAAGTCCTGACAAAAGGGATACTGTACTCTCACCACCCTTATACCAGTTATCGGAAATATAGTTTTGAGAAAATTGAGCAAAGCCATTGCCTTTGTGTTTCCAGAAGTTTGGTTTCACGACAAGGAGCTCGTCAGCATCCACATTCTTAACTGTTTCAGTCGGTTCTACATAATCAGTAACTTGTTCTTTCCTAGGTACTTTAACCTCATTTTCTTCATTCATCGGTTTAACATCAGCAAGATAAAGCTCATTACCTTTCACATCATTCGGATGTTCCATGTAATAATTCAAAAGAATGGAATTTGCCCACACATCTGCTTCTTTTTTACTCTCGATATCCGAGAGAAATGACAAAGCATCAGGATATCTTTTTGTACCAAACAGACTATCTGTCGCAAGACTTGGAGCAAAGATATTGCTTGGCTGCCAATCAATATTGAGCGCTTGCCCAACAGCGTTCGAATAATAGGTAGGTGGAACAAAGAGTTTATAGAAATCAGGATTAGATTTGATTCTTGGAGTAGGCAGACTGGCATCGCCCCAAAGGCGATAATATGCACGATATGACGCGGCAAGATTATTCAACTGCTCAGCATAAGCCTTCAAAACATCACTTTGCGAGCGAATGGTCTGAACGTTTTGTGCTGGAACCTGCAAATAAGTCAAAAAGACTGCTGTTATTATAAAAAGACTTTTTTTCATAAGTACATTTTCTATTATTTACTAACACAAAAATAATTCATTTTTTCTATTCACTCCTTATATCTTTGGTTTTTTCTTGATTTACCAAGAATTTTTAGGTTTTAGGCCCCAATAACTAAAAAGATTTTGTAATTTTGCGGTTTATGAGAAATAGACGATTAGTCTGAACTTTTTAAACATTAATTGAAATATCTTTAACGCTAAACAGCATCATTATTAAGAAATGGACAAAAATACGTTGATAGGTTTTATCCTGATTGGAGCAGTCCTGGTTGGTTTCTCTATTTATAACCGACCCCGTAAGGAAGAAATAGAGAATGCTAAACGGTATCAAGATTCTATACAGGCCGTTGCTCAAGAACAAAAAGAAGCCTTGCTAGAAGCAGAAGCAAAAAAAGACTCTTTGGCGCTAACAACGCTACAAGCCGACTCCACATCAGTATTCTACGATGCCTCCCAAGGTACGGAGCAATTCTATACACTTGAAAACAAAGTACTTCGTGTTAAACTTTCCAATAAGGGCGGTCAGATTTGTGAGGCTACATTGAAAGATTACAACGACCAGCAAGGGCAGCCACTCGTTCTCTTCGACAAAAGCGATATGAGCGTGGCTTTTGCGTTGGATGGAAAGAACGAAAATATCCATACGGAGAACCTGTTCTTTACTCCGCTGAACCAAACAGACTCTACCCTCACCATGCGTTTACAAGCTGGTGCCAACGGATATATCGACTTTAACTATCATCTGTTGAAAGATGCTTATGTCGTTAACTTGACAATTCAAGCAAATGGCATGGCTAACTTCTTCCCTTCTTCACAAAAGTCGATGAACATTGATTGGAAACAACGTTTCCGTCATCTGGAGAAAGGCTACAGCTTTGAACAACGCTATACTGCCCTCACCTACAAACGAGTACAGGATAACGATTCTAAAAATTTGAGCGAAACTCGCGACAGTAATAAAGAGGTGAGCGATGCTTTGGACTGGATCGCATTCAAAGGACAGTTCTTCTCTACGGTTTGGATTGCCAACCAAGACTTCAACAACACATCGCTCGTCTCAAAAATGGAAGAGAAAGAAAGCGATTACATGAAGAGTTATGCCGCAAACATGTCGGCTTTCTTTGACCCGACAGGCGCACAGCCGACTGAGATGCAGATCTTCATGGGACCGAATCATTTCAAGACCTTGAAAGCGACAAACGAGTTAGCTACTTCCGACAAGAAATTACAGCTCCACAAGATGGTTTATCTGGGATGGCCGATTGTACGTCTGATTAACCGTTGGTTCACCATTCCATTATTTGACTGGTTATCTGGATGGGGATTGAGCATGGGACTGGTTTTGTTACTGATGACTCTCATTGTGAAGGTATTGGTTTATCCTGCAACGTATAAATCATTTATCTCTTCAGCAAAGATGCGTGTTTTGAAACCATATATTGACCAGATCAACGCTAAGTATCCAAAACAAGAAGATGCTTTGAAGAAACAACAAGAGACCATGGGACTGTATAGCCAGTATGGTGTAAGTCCAATGGGCGGCTGCTTGCCAGCAATCATACAGATGCCTGTCTACATGGCGTTGTTCTTCTTCGTGCCAAATGCTATCGAATTGCGTCAACAGAGTTTCCTTTGGGCTAACGACCTCTCCGCATACGATGATATTTTAAGTTGGAGCTCGAATGTTCCATTGATTGGTAATCACTTAAGTATCTTCTGTATCCTCTTCTCGGTAAGTAGTTTGCTTAACACCATCATATCAATGAAGATGCAAGATCCGATGAATCAGCAACAACAAATGCCGGCAATGAAGTGGATGATGTATCTTATGCCGATTATGTTCTTCTTCATCTTCAACGACTACTCATCTGGTTTGAACTATTATTACTTTATCTCAAGTTTGATCACCATTATCATTATGTATGTGTTGAGAAAAACTACGAACGAGAAAGCTCTTCTTGAAAAATTGGAAGCAAACAAAGAAAAGATTCAGCAAGAGCGCTCCGCAAAAGGAACTCGCGGTGGTTTGATGGCAAAACTTGAAGCTCTCCAGAAAGAACAAGAGCGTATCGAACTAGAACGTCAAAAGAAATTAAAGAAATAATATCCTAATCAATCATTCATTATGAATAAAATAGGTTTAGCTCTAATGGCAGCAACTCTAATGATGGCTTCTTGCAAGCAAGAAACAAAGCAAGAAGCACCAGCCTCTTTTATCGGCAAACAAGAAATTACGGTGAAGGACGGACGAATGACTCCCGAAGCATTGTGGGCAATGGGAAGAATCGGTAGCCTTAGTGTGTCTCCTGATGCACAAAAAGTGGCTTATACAGTAGCTTATTACAGTGTTCCGGAAAATAAAAGCCATCGCGTCATCTATTTGATGAATGCTGACGGATCAGAGAATAAGATGTTGACCACATCTTCCTACAGCGAAGGTGATCCACAATGGATAAATGATGGTAAAGAGATCGCGTTTCTGAGCAGCGAAGGTGGAAGCAACCAACTCTGGATTATGAACGCTGACGGATCAAACCGCCGTCAAGTATCATCATATGACGGAGATATCGAGGGATTTGCTTTCTCTCCAGATGAGACGAAAGTTCTTTTCATCGCTCAAATCAGCAACGGGAAAAGCACTGTTGAGAAATATCCAGACCTTCCAAAGGCATCTGGAATGGTCATTACCGACTTAATGTTCAAGCATTGGGATGAATATGTGATGACAATTCCTCATCCTTTCCTTGCAGAATTTGATGGAATGCATGTCGGCAACGAGATTGACATCATGTCGGGCGAACCTTACGAGTGTCCAATGAAGCCATTTGGCGGTATCGAACAACTGGCTTGGAGCCCTGACTCAAAGACAATCGCCTATACTTCACGCAAAAAAGTAGGCAAAGAATACGCTCTTTCAACCGACTCTGACATCTATTTATATAATGTAGAGAGTAAAGAGACAACCAATCTTTGTAAACAGCCTAACGACCCTGATCAGAACATGGGTTATGATACGAATCCTAAGTTCAGTGCAGACGGAAAATATATCGCTTGGCAAAGCATGGAACGCGACGGATACGAGAGTGATCGCAACCGCCTTTGTGTTTATGATCTGAGCAGCAAGCAAAAGACATACGTTACCGAGGCTTTCGAGAGCAATGTTGACGATTATTGCTGGGGCAATGACTCACAGAGCTTCTACTTCGTAGGTGTTTGGCACGGTACAACCATGCTTTATCAGACAAATCTGCAAGGCGAAGTGAAGAAATTGACTGATGGCGTTTACGATTACGGATCGGTAGCCATGTTGGGCGACAAACTTATCACCAAACGCCACTCGATGAGCGAGGCTGATGAGATTTACGCAGTTTCTGCAGATGGAAAGATTGACCAACTCACACACGAGAACGATCATATCTTCAGTCAATTGGCATTAGGTAAGGTAGAAGAACGTTGGGTAAAGACAACCGACGGTAAGGATATGCTCGTTTGGGTGATCTATCCATCTAATTTCGATCCAAACAAGAAGTATCCTGCACTCCTTTTCTGTGAAGGTGGACCACAAAGTCCAGTAAGTCAGTTCTGGAGCTATCGTTGGAACTTCCAAATCATGGCAGCCAACGACTATGTCATTGTAGCTCCAAACCGTCGTGGTCTTCCTGGCTTCGGAATGGAATGGCTGGAAGAGATCAGTGGTGATTATGCAGGTCAATGTATGAAAGACTACTTAGCGGCTATCGACGATGTCAAGAAAGAACCGTTCGTTGATGAAAACCGTCTCGGTTGTGTAGGCGCTAGTTTCGGAGGATATTCTGTCTATTGGCTGGCAGGTAACCACGATAAACGGTTTAAGGCTTTCATCTCACACGATGGTATCTTCAATGTTGAGCAACAGTACCTTGAAACAGAAGAGTTATGGTTTACACAGTGGGATCTTGGCGGTCCTTACTGGGATAAAAACCCAATAGCACAGAAATCTGTGGCTACATCTCCGCATAAGTACATCGAGAAATGGGACACTCCTATCCTCTGTATCCATGGAGAAAAGGATTATCGTATTCTTTCTTCTCAAGGACAATCAGCTTTTGCAGCAGCTATTCTTCGTGGAATTCCTGCAGAACTGTTGCTTTACCCTGATGAAAACCACTGGGTGCTTAAACCACAGAATGGTATCTTGTGGCAACGCACTTTCTTTGAATGGCTCGACAAGTGGTTGAAAAAATAAAAACCGTAACTATGATATCATAAACAAGAAACGATAAATAACGCAATATGAACGAAATTGAAAATACAGAAGCCTTAGAGAAAAAGAGCTTGAACTTTATCGAACAAGCAGTAGAAAAAGATTTGCAAGAAGGTAAAAACGGTGGCAGAGTACAGACTCGCTTCCCGCCAGAGCCGAACGGCTATCTTCATATCGGTCATGCTAAAGCGATTTGTCTCGACTTTGGTATTGCAGAACAATACGGAGGTGTATGCAACCTTCGCTTTGATGATACCAATCCGACTAAAGAAGATATGGAATATGTCGACGCCATCAAGGAAGATATCCAATGGTTGGGATTCCATTGGGAGCATGAGTACTACGCTTCTGACTATTTTCAACAACTTTGGGACTTTGCTATCCGCTTGATCAAGCAAGGTAAAGCATATATCGATGAACAATCATCTGAACAGATTGCCGCGCAAAAAGGAACTCCAACACAACCAGGTACAGAGAGCCCTTATCGCAATCGCCCTATCGAAGAAAGTTTGGATCTCTTCAACAAAATGAACACGGGTGAAATCGAAGAAGGTAAAATGGTTCTTCGCGCAAAGATTGATATGGCGAGTCCGAATATGCATTTCCGTGATCCTATCATTTATCGCGTGGTTAAAACGCCACATCATCGTACTGGTGAGACATGGAAAGCTTATCCAATGTATGACTTTGCACACGGACAGAGCGATTTCTTTGAAGGAGTAACCCACTCGTTGTGTACATTGGAGTTCGTTCCTCACCGCCCGCTTTACGATTTATTTGTGGACTGGGTGAAAGATGGCAAGGAACTGGATGACAATCGCCCACATCAGTACGAATTCAACAAGTTGAACCTGAACTATACCTTAATGAGTAAACGTAACTTGTTGATTCTTGTAAAAGAACATCTGGTAAATGGATGGGATGATCCACGAATGCCGACAATTTGTGCGTTCCGCCGTCGCGGTTATTCCCCGGAATCTATCCGTAAATTCGTGGATAAGATTGGATATACGACTTATGACGCTTTGAACGACTTTGCTCTCCTTGAGAGTGCGGTTCGTGAGGATCTCAATGCTCGAGCAACTCGCGTATCTGCCGTCATCAACCCAGTCAAATTGATTATTACCAATTATCCGGAAGGACAAACCGAAGAGATGGAAGCCATCAATAACCCTGAAGATCCGAATGCAGGCTCACATATCATCACTTTCAGCCGCGAATTGTGGATGGAACGTGAAGATTTTATGGAAGTAGCTCCTAAGAAATACTTCCGAATGACTCCAGGACAGGAAGTTCGTCTTAAGAATGCGTACATCGTAAAATGTACTGGATGTAAGAAGGACGAGAATGGCGATATCGTTGAGGTATATGCGGAATATGATCCGGATACAAAGACTGGAATGCCTGGTAGTAACCGTAAAGTGAAAGGAACTCTTCACTGGGTAAGCTGTGATCATTGTATTCCTGCAGAGGTTCGCTTGTACGATCGTTTATGGAAAGTCGAAAATCCACGTGACGAGCTCGCTGCTATCCGCGAAGCTCAGAATTGCGACGCACTTACGGCCATGAAACAGATGATTAATCCTGACTCTTTGAAGATTCTTACCAATTGTTATGTAGAACAATTCTTGGAGACAGCAAAACCTCTTGACTATCTCCAGTTCCAACGCATTGGATATTTCAACGTAGACAAAGACTCAACGGCAGATCATTTGATTTTCAACCGTACCGTCTCGTTGAAAGACACATGGAGTAAAATCAATAAATAAAGCATGAACTTCGATACTTCTTCACGATTTGACAGCAAGCACTTCAAAGAGATACTGAAAAAGTACGAAGACAGTATCAAGAATAATTCATCGGTATATTTAGATGCCGATGAATTTATTGATATTGCTGATTTCTACAATGGACAAAATTATATGGAAGCTGCTGAACAGGTGATTGAAAAAGCATACCAACAGCATCCAAATGATTCGGAAATCCTGATTTTTATCTCCAGAACATACGCGATAAAGGGAGAATTCGACAAGGCATACGAGTATCTGCATCGAATCGCTGACCAATCAGACCGGGAAGTTATGTTATTGAACCTCGATTTGTTTGCTTATCAGAACAAATGGAAGGAAGCGAATGAAGTAGCTCAAGAGATAGCTGAACGTGAGGAGTATGCTTTTGAAACTTTGATCGACCTCGTAGATGTTTTTACCGACCAGCACAAGCAAGAATATGCGAAGTTATGGTTAGATGAACTGAAAAACCGTTACGGAGACGTCTGCCGTGATGATGTGTGGCTATTGGAAACCCTCAGTAATTATTACTTTGTCTTCGATGAGCCGGAAAAATCCCTGGTCTTCTTCAAAAAGCTGATTGATAAACACCCCTATTCGATAGAGTATTGGATCGGTCAAGCCCAATGCTACACTCGATTGAACCAAATTCCGTTGGCAGAGGAATCGATTGACTATGCGTTAGCCATAGATGACGAGAGCCCATTTGTTTTGGAGCTAAAAGGTGGTTGTCGCATGGATTCAGGTGATTTGGATGCCGCATACAACTACTTTAAAAAGTTTGAGCAATTTACCATAAACAAGGTAAATGCGTGGAATATGCTGAAACTTGTCACCCTGCAGATGGATCGTTTTGATGAAACGATTGAATATTGCAAACGAATTGTTGAATCACCTATCGCATCCAAAGAATTCAAAGCTGTTTCATACTCTGATACAGCGCTGGCTTTGGCTTATAAGAATAAGATAAAGGAAGGCATGAGTTGTATTAAGGAAGCTATTAAGCTCCTACCCGAAGAACCGGATTTCTATGCCGTAAAAGGTTTCCTTTATCTCAAACTAAATGATGAGTTGAATGCGGAGAAGAGTTTTAATAAAGCCGAGGTTTTACTGAAGAAACAAAAAGATAAGGAAATGAGTTGCCTCTCTCTCATCGGATCGTATTGTTTTGACTCACAATATTACGATGGAGCCATCTATTACTTCCAAAAAATAGAAAAGGAATACGGTGACGAGAATCCGACTTGCTATCTTTTCCTTTCTTACTGCTGGTATCAGAAGCAGGACTTGACAAAAGCCCTTCACTACTTAGCTTTAGTACAAAAGACAACACCGGATATCTACAAACAATTAGGTGAAAACAACGAGTTAATAGATGATCCTTTCTTTAAAGAATTCATTGAAAAAGTGAATAAAGGAATTACTGAAAGGAAATTTATGTTATCCGACTATCTTAATATAGATTAATATGGAATCAATTGAGTTTATTCAGTGGTGTTTAAACAACTTAAACTATTGGACTATCACGATATTGATGGCCATTGAAAGTTCGTTTATTCCTTTCCCGTCCGAAGTGGTTGTTCCACCGGCTGCGTATAAGGCTGCCGCAGGAAGTGAAATGAATGTCTTTTTGGTTGTTTTTTTCGCCACGTTAGGTGCAAATATCGGTGCTCTCATCAATTACAGCATATCCTATTTCGTAGGTCGTCCTATCGTTTACCGTTTTGCGAATAGCCGATTGGGACATATGTGCCTCATCGATGCGTCGAAAGTAGAAAAAGCCGAAAGTTACTTTGACGAACATGGAGCACTATCAACCTTTGTAGGACGTTTGATTCCAGCGATCCGCCAATTAATATCCATTCCTGCCGGATTGTCGAAAATGAAACTGTCGACGTTCATACTTTATACAACATTGGGTGCCGGCATTTGGAATTCGATTCTAGCAGCCATCGGTTATTATTTGGAATCAGTTGTCCCGGAAGACCAATTGTTAGGAACCGTTACAAAATATAGTCACGAGATTGGTTACGGCTTTATTGCTTTAGGCGTAGCCATTGTTTTATATCTTATTTATAAAGGAAGAAAATAAACACTTAAAAATAATATCATGTCAAAAACAACATTTCAAGGAATGCCTGTGAATATACAAGGTGAATTCATTCAGGCTGGAGTTAAAGCTCCTGATTTTTCATTGGTAAAAGGTGACTTAAGTCGCTTCACTTTGGCCGACGGCAAAGGCAAGAATCTCATTTTGAATATCTTTCCTAGCATGGATACTGCCGTTTGTGCTACTTCTGTACGTAAGTTCAACAAAGCAGCAGCCAGTCTTCCTAACACATTAGTTCTTTGTATCTCAAAGGACTTACCTTTTGCACAGAGTCGTTTCTGCACAACTGAAGGAATCGACCATGTTATCCCTCTCTCCGACTTCCTGTTTGATTCTGATTTTGCAGCAAAGTACGGATTATTGATGTTAGACGGAGTGTTGAAGGGCTTGTTGGCTCGTTCAGTTGTGGTCATCAATCCTGAAGGTGAGGTCGTTTATACTGAACTTGTTGACGATATCGTCAAGGAACCAAACTACGAAGCTGCTTTGGCTGCCGTAAAATAAAAGAACATATTGCAAATTAAAGGCGGACTTAATGTAAGTCCGCCTTCTTTAACTATAAAAGATTTACTTATACTGTAGAAAACTCTTTGATCCGTTGTTCATCACTTATCCTACAGATCAAAAGTTGATGGTCTTTCTCAACGACAATATAATCTTCCAAGCCCTGAATAATGACTTTCTTCTCATCCAACGCATGTACGATGCAATTCTTCGACTCAAACATCTTTACGTTCTTGCCAAGGATCATATTTCCCCACATATCAGTTGTACCAACATTGTCGCGCAAAGACTTCCAAGTTCCAAGATCACTCCAGCCAAAATCGGCAGGTAAAACAAAAATCTCGTCAGCATTCTCCATCACTGCGTAATCAATAGAGATGTTATCGCACGTTGGAAATAGTTTGTCGACCATCTCCTGCTCGTTCTCTTTGAAATAATAAGGAGTCAGGCTTTCAAAGATCTTCGCCATGGCTGGTTGATATACGCGTAATGCGTTCACAACAGTATGAACGTTCCAAATAAAGATTCCTGAGTTCCAGAAAAAACTCTTATTCTTCACATATCGCTCGGCAGTCTTAAGATCTGGTTTTTCCTTAAATGAAAAGACACGATAAACCTCCTTGTTAACTGGAGAAGGATAAGAAAGGTCGGCTTCGATATAACCGTATCCAGTCTCCGGACGATTAGGTTTCATACCCAATGTAACGATAGAATCGAGTCCGTTTGTGAACTTCAAAGCCGATTGAATGACTCGTTGAAATTCCTTGACATTCATAACGATATGATCACTCGGCGTAACAATCATATTCGCGTTTGGATTCACCTGTTTTATCTTCCAACTAGCATAAGCGATGCACGGTGCCGTATTTCTACGACATGGTTCGCACAAGATATGACTCTCGTCCAACCATGGTAATTGCTCCCTCACCACTTCTTTGTACTTGATAGAAGTAACCACCCATACGTTCTCTTGAAGGCAGATTTCTTCGAAACGCTCTGCCGTCAACTGAATTAAGGTCTTGCCACAACCTAAAATATCAATAAACTGCTTCGGAAAATCTGGAGTACTCATCGGCCAAAAGCGACTTCCTACTCCACCCGCCATAATAACCAAATGATTCTTACTTGAAATCATATTCAATTTTTTTAGCGATGATTCGCAAAGTTAAGGAATATTTTCCCAAAAAACGACTTATTTAGCAAACTATTTACTACCTTTACAACACATTTTTTACATTTATGAAAAAAATTGAGACTACTATTCCGGGCGTATATATAATTGAACCTCTCGTATTTAAAGATTCCAGAGGCTATTTCTTCGAGAGTTATAATCAGCATGTTTTCGAACAAGAAGTAACGTCGACCACTTTTGTTCAGGACAACGAGAGTTTTTCGAGAAGAGGAGTTGTTCGTGGACTACATTTCCAACGTCCTCCTCACACACAGGCCAAGCTTGTTAGAGTAATCAAGGGTGAGGTTCTCGATATTGCAGTGGATATTCGTAAAGGATCTCCCACTTATGGAAAGTATGTACAGGCTCTTTTGAGCGAGGAGAACAAGCGACAGTTCTATATACCCAAAGGATTTGCTCACGGATTTGCTGTCATAAGCGACGAAGCGCTGTTCCAATATAAGTGTGATGCTTTTTATGAGCCCAGTTCCGAAGGAGGAATCCGATGGAATGATCCCGATTTAAACATAGATTGGGGTTTGCCAGCCGACCAAATCATTTTGTCGGCCAAAGATCAGATTCATCCCTTCCTCAAAGACTTCGATTCTCCATTTATTTATGATCAGGAGACAAAATAAAAAAGGCTGCTTACGCAGCCTTTTCTTATTCTTTACGTACTCTTTTTGAGCCTGAAACAAATCGAAAATACCTCGCGGCTCGATGGCTAACACCAACTTGTTTCTTTTCAAGTGGCAAAATATAATCCATCTGCAACATTTTCTTGTAAAAGTTACGTACATCGTAATCTCTGTCAAACAATAGACAATACAATTTCCGCAACGATGAAATGGTAAATTCTTTTGGAAGCATATCAAACACCAGAGATGGTATTTTTTGAGAATAAAACCGAATACATTCAATTGCGTCTTGAACAATCCTTTCCTGATTACAAAGAAGTTTGCCCATCTCTGTAATAGGAACCCATTCAGCTTGAGTCCCAAGAATTCCGTCCTTCATATGTTTGTTAATCTCTACCGTTCTCCAATATGAAATAGTAAGAACTGAAGAGGTTTGCTCAGGGTCAATTTGATGCTTCCGCATCAAATCTCGTACATCATCACAAGAGTTGACAATATCCTTAAAGCCATAAGCCCTAAATTGTAGTAAACGTATAGCTCCTAGTCCTGTCGTCTCTTTCAAAATCCGCTTTGCAGCTTCGTCAAGATCATCGTCCTCGCTAATCAGACTTGCGGGAAGCATTTTGTATTCGCCTTGTTTTCCCTCACCTTTAACCAACAGCACACAAAGCTGAGTTCCATCAAATCCGATCACCACACAGTTCACGGAAACATGCAAATTATCAGCTTTCATCCCTCGAGTATTAGTTTTCGCAAATATAGAAACAATTTCTAATTAAAAAAAATAAACTAATATAAAATCGGGAAAAAAGTTATACAAATAGGAACTGATAACAATGTATATCTTAGTTCTTAAGCCAAAACTTTAATAATGAAGAAACACGAATGTATCTAAAGTAATGCGATGACGCACAAGCTCGCATAGCACGCAGTTTGTCCATAAATGATAATGAAGCTTCTTTAAAGACGTGATTCAGCTTATGTGATGCATATTTACGTATATGAGGGTACAAATATGGGAAACGGCCTGCATAAGCAAATAACTCATCCAGAACAGTCAAATAACATTTCAAATTATAGTAAGTCTGTATCTTTGGCCCTACATCTTCTTTGCGCAGACGATGTTTGACAATGCTTTTCCTTACACAGCCCACCCTGTCGGACTGGATATAAAGAAGTGAAGTAAAAAGCTCATCGTCGTGAACAATACCAGGGTAAAAACGGACACCCGTTACTTTCAACGTGGAATGCTTAATAAACAAAAGCCAAGGTTCGGGACGATAGGTCTTATTGTCCAACATATCATCAAAAAGTGTCAGGCCCTTATATACTACGATCTCATTATATGGTCCTGTGCGATGATATTTATCCTTGTTATCGCTGATAATCTCTTCCTCGCCAAACACATCTCCGTCGAAAAAGACAAAGTCTAAATGACGTTTCTTACACAAACGATAGATATGTTCAAGATCGTTTCCATTCAGTTGGTCGAGGCTGTTCATGAAATAAACATATTCCCCCGATGCCTTTTCCAAACCAGCATTTCGGGCCATCGGACGACCCTTATGTGCTTGTTCGACCAAACAGATCCGATTGTCCTCGGAAGCCAACCGACGTAAGACATCTACGCTCCCATCCGTAGAGCCGTCATCAACCAAAACAATTTCCAATCCGTCAATTGTTTGAGACATGACGGAACGAACCGCTGCTTCTACATAAGATGCGGCATTGTATACAGATATGATAACGGATACTCTAGGACGATCGTTCATATATTACTTCTGCTTTGTTGGTATACTAAATGATTGTGTTCCACTATTCGTTCCACTGCCATCCTTAACATATGCGCGGAAAGAAGCATTACCGTTTTTCAAAACAGTAGATGCTGTCACCGGAATGGAATAAGTCACCTTGCTCTTAGCCGGTAATGAAGCGATGGTCTTCACATTACCAACGGTCAAACCTTTCACTTTCTGGGTCAGTTCCAGGACAGGTGTGATATTTGATACGCTGGCGCTACCATTATTTACGATATCGAATACGATCTGACAGGATTCTCCAGCTTCAATGACTTGATTTTTGTTTGCGTCAACAAAACGGAAGTTGGTCAACGACAGCGATGAAGTGGCCACCGCATTGTTCGAATCAACCAATCCTGCACCAAATATATTTCCAAAAACGTTTCCTGAAGATTTCTTGCTGACAGCATTGCCGATGGCAGCCCCAGCAACAGTTCCAATAACAGTACCGATGGCTGATCCATACGGACTATTTGAGTTCGCTCCAACGACCGAACCGACCACTCCACCAATTGCCGCACCAGTACCAGCGGCACCTAAGCCCAATCCTCCTCCTTGTGAGAAACAAGAAGTAAGCAAGAATGCTACAGATAAAACAGGAACAAATAATTTTTTCATCTGATCATGATTTAAAAATTCTAAGTCGATAAGATGAAACTCGATGTTCAAACATGAATGACCGTGCTCCATCTACAATGCTTCAAGAGCAAAGATAAGTAAAAAAACGCTTTACAATAACTTTTATGGAAATTATTTCATCTCTTTTGCTGAATAGTAAGTCATACCTCTGTATGGATTAAGCTTTCCACATTCGTGACAAAAGCTTTCCACATTAGTGACAAAAGCTTTCCACATTAGTGACAAAAGCTTTCCACATTGGTGACAAAGGCTTTCCACATTGGTGACAAGCTTAATTTAGAAGGATATGAGACAATACGATTTGAGGAATAAAAAAAGAGAAGTTGGTTATCAACTTCTCTTTATGGAGCGGAAAACGAGACTCGAACTCGCGACCCCGACCTTGGCAAGGTCGTGCTC
>CAMVLL010000015.1 GCA_947168315.1 uncultured Bacteroidota bacterium
GTTACCGAACAGTTTCCCTACAAATTCATTAAATCCCATTTTATTTGTTTTTTATTATTATCAATATTGGATGTCTTTGCAAAACGTCGCAAAGTTAATAACAAAATGCCGATTAACCGCATTTCGTAACATTATTTTCCAGAAAGTTATTTCCGGAGGCCGGTTAATGGGGCCATCATAGCGGCGTTGGGCGCCCTAATTCGCAAAGCGTGTGAGACGGTCGGAGCGATTTGTCCAACTTTTACAGGAGTTTCTATTATCTCTGGCTTAACATTCCATCCCATCCATATAAGTGGTACAGAGGTATATGCATGGCGAACAATCTGATTGGTACCCGACAAATCGTTCACGATGGTCCATCCTGGAAGGACTTCTATCCAAATATCGCCAGAGGTAACGGCATTGTAGTGATTCTTTATCTTTTCTAATTCCGGTGTCCATGAACCTAATTGAAGACGTTGAGAGGTATATGCATCCTTCACGCCACTGAACTGTACCAGAAATTCTGCACAGCGGTTCATGATATCTGTCAAGTTCAGTTCTTTCTTTTCAATGAGCTTGTGATTCAAGAAAATTTCCTGGTCACCATAGGTCTCTACATATTGTCCTTCACCGTACAAAGCCACCAGATACATGTTGAGCAAGGCCGCACAACGGTTCATGTGAAACTCTCCGCTTGGAATATGATAATCTGCGGGATAGGATCCTTCAGGATCAGTACTTCCGGTAGAAGTGATGAAGAGCAGCACGTTCTGCAATCCTATTCGTTTGTCAAGGATTTCCAACAACTCGGCAATGCTATTGTCAAGGCGAGCATAAGTATCCTGGATCTCCAAAGGTAGTTCGGCTGCCGACTGATGGTTGTAGTTCCCTGCATAATAAACGATGGAAAGCAAGTCAGGTACATCATCATATCCCATCGGTGCACCACTCAGACAAGCATTAACCAGTTTGTTAACCTCATCGTTCACCAGCGGACTGGTCTTAAAGCGACGGTATTTCATCGTCTTCTCGTTTGAGAAAGAATGCTTAAAGGTTGCTTCCCTGATATCTGTCGGAACATAATTATATACGGTCAATGGCAGGGATGGTGTCCAAGCCATATCGTCAATTCGAATGTTCAGTCCTTGATGGTCGTTCAATGAAGATACCCAGTTCGGGAAGTTTCCGTAATAGGTCGAACCACTCCACTTGCCAGTCTCATCATTGATCCAAAAAGCACCTTTCCCGGCATGTCCAGCTGCCAAAACAGCCATCTCACGCGATGGGGCAATGGCATAAACATGCCCCTTCCCTTGCGTTGCCACTATCAGTTCATCACCCAAATTGGACACCTTCAAGTTGACTGCTGAGGTTGATTCATTCGAATATACCCCCATGTAATGAACATCGTCCACGGAACTGATCATCCGCAAGGTGTTCCGGTCCATCCATTTGTTGCCTGTGATACCATTTGTATAAGGAGCCGTCCCAGAGAAAATAGATGCGATGGCTGAAGCCTGATCCACATTGACAAAGTCATACTCAGCGTTCTGGTATATCCGGCCTTCTTTCATCAAACGCTTGAAGCCTCGGTTGCCATACAATGCGGAAAAAGCATCTAGATAATCAGCCCGAAGCTGATCAATCGTGACGCCAACCACCAACTTAGGTACGGTAGGAATGCCTTGTGCCTGCATGCTGATGGCAAGCAACGTGAGCAACGAAGTGAGTATATATTTATTCTTCATGAGCGAAATCGATAAACCATCCAATGTGCTACCGATGTAATTAGCAAACTTAATGCCAAAGGCAATACTGCCGCATTGAAAGTTTGTGGTACGACATACATCAGAATGATGAATATAATCAGATAAACAATATTAACGATGTGATAGACATCCGTCTTTTTCTTAAGATCTTTCCATATCATTATTGGTAGATAAAGTAACGGGATCGGATTAAACAACATAAACATCCAGTTACTCCCTACCGTCGGATGCACGGAAAAGAACATCAGAAAACCAATAATTAGTCCGGCTATACCTTGTGCTCCGAACAACAGGACATCCCAGAGCCAATAAATCTGCTTGTTTCGTATCTCCAGATAAGCTATACCCAAAGCAATCGCAAACAGGATCCACGCACAAGTCTTTGGCGACAAAGGGAAACCCTTCCATATAGGGTCGTGACTGAACTCCAATACGGTCGTTTCCTCACTGACAAGTTGACGGGTTGTTCCTTCGCTGTCGATGGTCGCATCTCGGATATAGTCCGACAGATAAAATGGCGCAAACATCTGTTCACGGGCACCAATCGTCTCATCCGCCTCCTGTCCTAATAGTAAATCAATGCCCAACTCGTCCCATTCACTCCCTTTGGTATATTCATGAATGATGGAACGGAACGATTTCCCTGTCTTGGCATCCGGATAGGCAACTTTACCATTCAGGCATTGCTCTATCCGATCCCTAGCCTTGGACGTACAATTATTGTAAAAATAGTTATAACGATAGATCCGTTTTTCAGGACGAGCATTATCGATTAATATCTGCCACAGTTTATTAGCCTCGTCCAACGTCAGGTTTAGTGTTTGCTGAACTACCCCCGAACCTCTGCGCTTATAATTTTCGAGAAAATCGGCATACTCCTCCACACCCAACTGATAGTCGGTCTCTCCTTTGACAAAACGCATGACAAAGTTCGGAGTATTAAAACTAAACATACCGTAGTTGAAGACAAGATCAAGCTTTCGGGAATAGTTCTCGCAGCGCAATGCAGTATGACCGAAGAGCTGATAAATCTCCTGAGAGGGCTGACACGTCAGCAAACTCCAGCGTAAGCTGTCCTGGCCTTTCCCTTTTAGAGGTAGCAAAAGAAACAGAATTATCAAGATTGTATTATAAAAACTCTTCATTCTCTACTTTTTATGTTGCGAAGATAGTACAAATCCCGATGAGCGCCAAATTTATCCGTTTTTTTCGGTTTCTTTCCTGATAAACCTTATCACTATGCCATAAGGAAGACTGAAAAGAAGCAATATAAAATAAATAGAGATTTCGATAAGTATGCATCATTCGTTCTTTATAATTGTCCATCAAACTATCGAAAGTGTTAATTAATGGAGCATTTTACCTTAAATTTTACTTAAAACAATAGAAAACACCTTTAAGATTACCCAACTTATTCATTTTTTATGTTACTTTGTGGACGAGAACCAAACCTATGATAGCATAAAGTCCATCCGTTTTTCGTTAAAAAAACGATGACTTTTGAAATTTTTAACGAGATGTAATAGATTTTACTTTGATAAGAACTGAAAAAGTGACATCTTTGCAGTCTAATTCGTTTTGAAACGAACAAATTATTAAGAATGAACGATTGTAAAAAAAGATATTTTAGTATAATTGCTCTTTGCATACTGACTTTGACGGTCTTTGCCCAAGAGGCGATTCAGACGAACTCGCCTTATTCCAGATATGGATTCGGTACCTTGACTGATCAAAGCGGTAGCAATAGCAAAGCAATGGGAGGAATAGGGTATGCACTGAGAAACGGTTTCCACGTGAATCCGGCTAACCCTGCATCCTATTCAGCCGTAGATTCTTTGACATTTATATTCGACCTGGGCATGACCCTCCAGAATGCGAACTTTACTGAGAACAATATTAAGACGAATGCAAAGAACTCGACTCTGGATCATGTTGCCATGCAGTTCCGCCTATGGAAAAGAATGGGAATGACAGTAGGTTTCGTTCCATATTCATATGTAGGATACAACTTCCAAACCAGCCATTCGCTGAAGGATAAGGCCTCGGATGCTACCGTAGACACCTACTCTACCTATGCTGGAAATGGAGGACTGCAACAGATTCTGGTCGGCTTTGGTTATCGGATGTTCGACAACTTGTCCATCGGAGTGAACGGAGCTTACCTTTACGGTGACATCAACCATGTCAACCAGACGATGTTCAGCAATGCCAACGCTTATCGTAGCGTTCGTAGAAACGAGATCTCGGTAAACGACTACAAGTTGGATTTCGGCTTGCAGTACACGTTGAAGGTTAACAAGAACGACAAGGTGACTCTGGGTGCTGTTTATGGACTGGGACACGAGATGAATTCGAAAGGTCGTAGATTCGATGAGATTTGGTCAACCAGCTCATCAGTACTGACCTCTTCGGGTGACTCCATCAAGAACGGGTTTGAACTTCCGCAGACAATTGGCGTCGGATTGACATACGTCCACAACGAAAAATTGACAATCGGAGTTGATTTTACCCTTCAAAAATGGGCTGACACGAAGTTCTTCGGTGAGGAAGGTAAGATGACTGACCGGAAGAAATTGTCGATAGGTATGGAATACGTGCCCGACAGATTGGGAAGAGGCTACTTGAAACGCATCAACTATAGGGCCGGTGCTTTTTATTCCGAACCGTACACGAAGATTGACGGTAGGGATGGAGCTAAAGAATATGGAGTCAGCGCAGGTATCGGATTGCCATTGCACTTGTACTATTGTAAATCGTACCTAAGCATTTCCGGACAATATGTACACGTTGCTCCAAAGGTAAGTGGCATGTTAAAGGAAAACTATTTGAGAATTAACCTCGGCATGACATTCAATGAACCTTGGTTCATGAAACGTCGGGTTAATTGATATGTGAGAGAGTAAACCGAATATTAACAATTAATTTAGATAAAAGATGAAGATGAAGTTTTTTTCAGCACTGTTCATCCTACTTTTGGGTGCACCAGCTGCTTTTGCTCAAACAGGAGCATCAGACGGATCTCGTTTTGGTCATGGCCAAGACAGCTTGAGATGTTTGCAGAATATCAGTATTTATTCAGAATACGTGAAGACAGGCAACTTCGCAGATGCCTATACTCCATGGAAGGCTGTATTTACTGAAGCTCCTATCTCTCAGGTTGCAACGTATACGAACGGTGCAAGAATACTCCGTTGGTTCATTGCTAATGAGAAGGACGCTGCAAAGCAAAAAGGTTATTTCGATGAGTTGATGGGCGTTTACGACCAGCGTATCAAATACTTGGATGGTTTGAACAGATTGGTGAAGACCCCGACAACTAAGGGTTCTATCATTGGTTTGAAGGCTCATGACTACTACACAATGGGTTGCCCAGACTTGAAGACAGCTTATAATATGTTCAAAGAGTCTATCAACGATGAGAAAGCTGAAAGCGATTATTATGTAATTCAGGAGTTCATGGATGCTTCTTCTAAGTTGATCAAGGCTGACGAAAGTCATAAGGAACAGTTCATTCAAGATTACCTGATGGCTTCAGCAATTGCTGATGAGGCTTATAAGGCAGCAAAGAATGACAAGGCTAAAGAACAACTGAAGACTACTAAGGATAATGTTGACGCATTCTTTATCAATAGTGGTGTAGCTACTTGCGAGAACCTCCAGCAGATCTATGCTCCGAAGGTAGAAGCTAACAAGACCAACCTCGACTACTTGAAACAAGTGATCAGCGTAATGGGTATGTTAGGCTGTACTGAGGAGGAAGCTTACTTCGCTGCTTCTGAATTTGCTCATGCTATCGAGCCGACTGCTGAGACTGCTATCGGTTGTGGTTACATGTACTACAAGAAAGGTGACATGGATAAGTGTATGGAGTACTTCGATCAAGCTTTGAGTTTGGAGAGCGACAGCGAGAAGAAAGCTGAGACTGCTTATAAGACTGCTGTAATCTTGATGGCTAAGAACCAGTTGTCACGTGCAAAGAAATATGCTCAACAATCTATCAGCTTGAACAGCAACTATGGTAAACCTTACCTGTTGATTGCTCAGATGTACGCATCAAGTCCAAGATGGTCAGACGAAAACGCTTTGAACATGTGTACTTACTTCGCATGTATCGACAAGTGCCAACGTGCTAAATCTGTTGACCCAAGCGTTACAGAAGAGGCAAACAAACTGATTGGTACGTATTCACGCTATACTCCGAAGGATGAGGACTTGTTCTTCCTCGGTTTGAAGAAGGGTGACTCTGTAACTATCGGTGGTTGGATTGGTGAAACTACGACAATCAGATAATGATAAAAACGGTGAACAGACATCAGTTACACCTTATTATAATATACATAACAGTTGCCTGTTGGGCAACTGTTATGTTTCTTTTTCTACCTGCTTGCTCGGGCAAGCATAAAAAGTTCGCTGATGCCATCAACAAAGAGGACACACTTGCCTCGATGGAAACCCTTGGTGTCACGACTTACATATCCGACTCCGGCCTTATACGCTATAAGATTGTTGCTGAGAAATGGGACATCTTCGATAAGAAGAACCCTTCTTTCTGGGCATTCGAGCGAGGTGTTTATCTGGAAAAGTTCGATACGCTCTTCCACATCGATGCCAGCATCAAGGCCGACACAGCCTATTACTTTGACAAGAAAAAACTATGGGAACTGCGAGGAGACGTCCACATCCAAAACCTACAGGGCGATAAGTTCGAGACCGAACTGCTTTATTGGGACGAAAAGACTCAACGCATCTACTCCGACAAACATATCCATATCGAACAAGCTGATCAGGGAGAGATTGATGGTTATTATGGCTTTGAGGCAAACCAACAATTGACTGAATACACCATCTATAACAACTCCGGAATCTTCAATGTGAACAATACCGGAACGGCTCAGGCTCAGCCTGTCAGAACCGATTCCGTCAACACCGAAGAGACTGTGCAGAGTGTACCATCACGAAGTATGGCCAGACGTTCCGAGCGTACTGATTACAATACGGAACTGTCCAACCGACGGGAATCTATCAAAGCAGACACTATCCGTCTAAAAAGAGAACAATGAGATGAACTTGATTATTGAAATATTGATTACCATAGCTTTTTCCGCCTTTTTCTCAGGAATGGAAATCGCGTTCGTATCCTCTAACAAACTACGATTCGAAGTGGACAAGAATGAACAGAGCATCACCTCTCGCATCCTTTCCATCTTCTATAATAACCCGAACAATTTCATCTCCACCATGCTGGTGGGAAACAATATAGCTCTCGTCATCTATGGTATCTTCATGGCACAAGTCCTCGACAAGTACATTCTGGACGCACTCGTGCAGAACGACTTCATAAAGGTGCTGTGCGAAACCGTGCTTTCTACTTTACTGATTCTAGTGACAGCGGAATTTCTGCCTAAGACTTTGTTCAAGATCAACCCGAATGGTACAATGAAACTATTTGCCATCCCGGCTTATATCTGCTATATCGTCCTCTACCCTGTCAGCAAATTTGCTTCTTTCCTTTCAAGTGCCATACTTCGGATGTGTGGTGTGAAGGTAAACGAAGAGGATAGTCAGAAGGCATTCTCAAAAGTCGACCTCAACTATTTCATCCAAAGTAGTATCAACGAGGCGAAAGATGACGAAGAGATAGATACCGATGTACAGATCTTCCAGAACGCACTCGACTTCACCAACATCAAGATACGCGACTGTATGGTTCCACGTACTGAAATCGTAGCAGTCCCGTACGAGGCAACGACAGATGAACTGATGAACAGTTTCGTGGAGAGTGGTATCAGCAAGGTTATCGTGTTCAAGGAGAATATCGATAACATCATCGGATACATCCATTCGTCCGAGATGTTCCGTAACCCTACCACATGGAAGGAACATATCCGCGAGATTCCTATCGTGCCTGAGACCATGGGAGCCCATAAGTTGATGAAATTGTTCATCCAGCAGAAGAAATCCTTAGCCGTCGTCGTGGATGAGTTTGGTGGTACCAGCGGTATCATCGCCTTGGAAGACCTCGTGGAAGAGATTTTCGGAGATATTGAGGACGAACATGACACTAACAACTACGTAGCCAAAGACTTGGGTAATCACGAATATGTTCTTTCAGGACGTCTGGAAATAGAAAAAGCGAACGAACTGTTTGATCTCGACTTGCCTGAAAGTGATGAATATCAAACTATCGCGGGATTTATCCTGGCCCAATATCAAAGTTTCCCAAAACTTCACGAAATCGTGAATATTGACAAGTTCCATTTCAAAATCATCAATGTTTCGGCTACCAGAATCGAGCTGGTAAGACTGAAAGTAGATGAATAATCTATTTTTTTCCTTATAAAATAGTTAGTAAAAATCTTTTTTTGTATCTTTGTGCGCAATTTACGAAAATAGTGTAGAAACAATAATAAAAATTAATTCATAAAATGGCAACATTACAAAAAATCAGATCTCACGGTCCACTATTGCTTATCGTAATCGGTTTGGCCCTTTTTGCTTTCATTGCAGGAGATGCATGGAAAGTATTACAACCACATCAGGGCAAGCAAGAAGTTGGAGTAATCAATGGCAAATCGATCTCTGCACAAGATTACCAGAAAATGGTGGACGAGTATTCAGAAATCATCAAGTTCTCACAAGGTGTGAACGCTTTGAATGATGAACAATTGACACAAATCAAAGACCAAGTATGGTCAACTTATGTAAATAACGAGTTGATTAGTGCCGAGGCAAAGAAATTGGGTTTAACAGTTACCGATGCCGAAATCGAATCCATTATTGACGAAGGTTCTCACCCATTGCTGCTTCAGACTCCTTTCCGTAACCAGCAGACAGGTGCATTCGACAAGGATATGTTGAAACAGTTCCTCGTAGAATATGCGAACCTCAGCAAGAACACTCAACTCCCTGCTCAATACGTAGAGTACTATGACCGTTTGGGCTCTTTCTGGAAATTCGTTGAACGCATGCTTCGCGAATCTACATTGAGTGAGAAATATCAGAACTTGATTTCTCGTTCCTTGATGTCAAATCCTGTTGAGACAGAATTGTCATTCAAGGATCGTACCGAGGAAAGCGACGTATTGCTCGCTGCATTCCCGTTCACAGCTATTCCTGACTCAAGCGTTAACGTAACAAAGGATGAAATCCAGAAACTGTACAACCAACGCAAAGAAGCTTTCAAACAAATGGCTGAGACACGCGACTTCCAATATGTAGACGTAACTGTCGTTCCTTCTGAGGAAGACCGTGCTGAGGTTTTGAAAGAGGTTCAAGAATATGTTCCACAACTCTCTAACCCAGAGACTGACCTGAGCACATTTATCCGCTCAACAGGTTCCTCTTTCCCATTCAGCGCAATCGCATTGAACAAGAGCGTTCTGCCAACCGACATCAGTGCTCGTCTAGACTCTGTTGCTGTTGGTGAGGTGTTCGGTCCTTATTACAATCAGACTGATGACTCTTACAACGCATTCCGCGTTCTTTCTAAGGTGTCTTCTCCTGACTCTATCCAGTTCCGTCAACTCCAGGTTGCTATGGAAACAGAGGATAAAACTAAGACTTTGGCCGACAGTATCTTCAACGCTTTGAAGGGTGGTGCAGATTTCGCTACCCTAGCAAAGAACTACGCACAACCTGAAGAGGCTTCTTGGCTTGATACCCGTAATTTTGAAGGTGCTTCTTTGAGCACTGAAAACACTGACCTGCTGAATTCACTGATCCGCGCTAACGTGAATGAATGGAACATGTCAAAGCTTGGTCAAAGCTATATCCTTACTCAGGTTTTAGGCAAGAAGGCTTACAAAGAGAAATATAACATCGCAGTCATCAAACGTCCGGTTGAGTTCAGCAAGGAAACATACAACAAGGCATACAACGACTTCAGTCAGTTCGTTGCTCAGAACACAAAGAAGGAAGATGTTGAGAAGAACGCAGAAGAGAATGGTTACCGTCTGTTGGAACGTGCTGACTTCAGCAGTGCTGAGCACTATGTAGGTGGCGTTCACAATACACGCGACATCGTGAAGTGGATCTTCGATGCTAAGGAAGGTGATGTTTCTCCTTTGTTCGAATGTGGTGACAACGATCATATGATGGTTGTTGTATTGAACCGCATCAACAAGGCTGGTTATCGTAACATCGGTTTGGTTGCTGATATGTTGAGATCAGAACTGATCCGCGACAAGAAAGCAGAGCAAATCATGGCTAAGTATAACGACTTCGCTAAGTTGAACGGTGCTGAAGATGTCTTGACCGACACGATCAAACACATCACATTCTCTGCTCCTGTTTACGTTTCTAAGACTCGCGCAAGCGAACCTGTACTGAGTGCTTTGGCAAGCAAGACCGACGTTGACAAAATCAGTAATGTCGTGAAAGGTAACGCTGCTGTTTACGCTCTGCAAGTTCTGAGCCGTAACAACGGTACTGAGACTTATGATGAGAAGACTGAATCAACAACAGTAAGAGCAACTGCTTCACGCTTTGCTAGCATGTTCATCAATGACTTGTACGAAAAAGCAAATGTGAAAGATACTCGTTATCTGTTCTTCTGATTCTATTCAATCTAAAAGATAGAAAGTCCTGCTCTTGAGAGCGGGACTTTTTTATTTGTTACCCCTAACCATTAACAGAAAAGAATCTCTTATTGGAAGCGAGAAACAACAAGACTTTTGAACCGATTTGTATAAATATTCTTCACGTAAAGTACTGAATTTTCAAATGAATGACCACCTGAAAAACCGAATAAAAATTCAATGCGAATTTCTGCAGTCTTTCGGTTCCTGATTTTCAATACGTTAAGGGGTATAATAAAAATACAAAATGAATTTGGTGTGAAAAATGGCCATTTTACACCTTATATATAATATTAAAATAATATATAGATATATTATTTTTAATATTTAATAATATAAAAATAAACAAGAAATAAGCGCTCTCTGTTTTTTTCGATTCAAGACTGAACATCCAAGACGGATATGAAATGATCTACTGCGTCAACTACCCCTTTCAAAAACTCGATTTTTCGCTTCAAAAACTTGACGTATGACTTCAAAAACTCCAATTCTGATAAGAAATATCCAACAAACGAAGTTAAATACTTACTTTTTCCAACGGGATGACACAAGATTGTCGCCTACAGGAAATAAAAATCTTATCATAAGATGAAGGAATAGGCCGAAGAAGTGAAAGAAATCGGACAATATTGGACATTTCTGACCTTTTTTGGACATTTGTGGGCATCTTCGGACATCTTCGTACAAAATCGGACATTGAAAATTTGTACTGCTTTATCTTTGTATCGTAAAGTTCATGAACACTATACGGTCTTTGACATGTTGAAACTATTACAGAATTTTATGTTCCCAAGCGACTAGATATAAATGGGTTTTATTTTTCTCATTCATACTTTGATTTTTTGATATTATTTGTACTTTTGTTATGATTAAATACAAAATATGAAAGACTATGGACATATTAGATCAAAATCAAGTGAATGAGCAACAAATAAACGCTCAGAATAACACCACGATGACATCACTTCCTCCCAAGACCTGGTTGGTAGAAGCAATCCTCGCTACCGTATTCTGCTGTATGCCGTTTGGTATTGCAGGTATCGTATATGCAGCGAAAGTAGAGCCTTATTACGTATCTGGCAAAATTATTGAGGCACAATTGGCAAGTAGTAACGCCAAGAAATGGACATTGATTGGAGTTGGTGTCGCTATTCTCGGATGGATACTCTATTTCGCTTTCTTTGCATCCATCTTCGCAGCCATGTATAGCAATATGGATTGATATGAAGAAGCTCATTTGGGGAATCATACTAGCAGGATTAGCTGTCTATATCTACTACAGTTACAATCCATCCAACCATGCATGGTTTCCCAAATGTCCTTTTAAGATGCTGACGGGTTGGCAATGTCCGGGATGCGGCTCGCAACGAGCCATCCATAGTCTGTTACACTTGGATATTGTGCAGGCATTTCACTATAATGCCTTTATGGTTCTTTGCATTCCATTGCTCATCCTGCTTATCATCACCGACTTTTACCGCACACGAGCTCCACGTTTTTACCTAAAGGTTTATCGTGCCCGAAACATTTGGATTTTCTTTGGAATCGTCATCTGCTGGACCATCGTAAGAAATCTGGCAGGTTTTTAATCAATCACTCATGCAATCTATTGATAAGACTCTGATCAACTATATCGAGAATGAGATTTTCCCGCTGTACGATGGTTTTGATACGGCCCACCAGCGTCATCATGCTCATGCCGTCATCGAGGAAAGTCTCCGATTAGCTTCTTTTTACGATGTCAATCCCAACATCGTTTATACGGTAGCAGCCTATCATGATACCGGATTGCAGATCGACCGTGAGCTCCATCACGTCTATTCCGGGAAGCGCATCCGTGCAGACAGGAACTTGCTGAAGTGGTTTAGTGAGGAAGAAATCGAGATGATAGCACAGGCTGCGGAGGATCATCGGGCGTCCAACAAAGAAGAGCCCAGAAGCATTTACGGGAAAATAGTGGCAGATGCTGATAAGGAACTGCAACCAATCAATTGCATCCGAAGAACGGTGCAGTATACGACTTCTCATTTCCCCGACCTGAGTGAAGAAGAACAATATTTGCGTAGTGTAGCACATCTGAAAGAAAAATATGCTGAGGGTGGCTACATGCATCTCTGGCTGAAAGAATCGCGTGAAGCTCCTTTCCTATCTGACCTTCGTGCTATCATCAAGGATGAAAAAGGGTTACGCGAGATTATCTTCCGACTGATGAGGGAAAAATAAAAAGGAGCACGATGTGCTCCTTTCCTATTCTATTGTGTTTTCAGTTTACTGTAAAATCAACACAGACTGGCAGATGGTCACTGAACCCTCCATGATAACGTTGTCCCCAATAGGTACGTGCAGGAATCGGTCCGCCATAACGGTCATCTTCTTCCAAAAGGAACGGGAAGTTCAGGATCTGTGCCCGTTTGTATTTCGTACGGATTCCTTTATGTCCTTTCAGCATATAGCCTGAGACAATCAGCTGGTCGAGAATTCCCCATTCTCCTTGATAACGATAGGTACCATCCTTACGACCGTCCATCAGATTGTACAGTTTTCGGGATTTCTTGAACAACTTCGGTTGTTTGGCTCCGAGAACTTCATAGATAGCCTCATCCTTTGGATAATCGTTGAAGTCGCCCATAATCATCACATTCGGATGATGACGTTTCGCCATCAAGTTATCGACGGTTTCCCTCAGGATCTGAGAAGTCAATCGGCGGTACGGCCTGCTCTTTTCCTCACCTCCTGATCGAGAAGGCATATGACAGACAAAGACATCCAACGTATCCCCAGAGAGTAATTGTCCACTCACATGCAAGATGTCACGTGTCGGTGGCAAATCAACCACTCCTTGCGGGATGGCGATAAACTCGGTATCCAACAGTTTGAAGGTAGCCCGCTGATAAAGCAGAGCCACATCAATACCACGCTGATCGGGAGAATTAGTCATCACATAACGGTATCCTGCCTCACGCAAAGGTGAATGTTCCACTAAGTCAGTCAGACAGCGATCGTTCTCCACCTCACAAAGGCCGACCAAGTCGGGCACATTATCCGTTCCTGCAGCAATGATCACCTTGGCGATATTATTCAACTTCTCTTGGTAACGTTCATAATTCCAAGCTCTCGGTCTATCCGGAAGGAATTCATAATCGTTCTTCAACGAATCATGCTGGATATCGAACAAGTTCTCTACATTGTAGAACATGATCCTGAACGGTTCACCAGCATATACGACTGATGTTAACAGTCCGACACAGATTATCAGCAGCAGTTTCCTCATCTTTATGCTTTTTCAGGGATATTTTTCAATACATCCAATAAATGTCTCCAGTACATATCGACTGTCGAGATCAGCAAACGCTCATCAGGAGAGTGTACGCCGCGGAGTGTCGGTCCAAAAGAGACCATATCCAAGAATGGATATTGAGTAAGGAACAAGCCACACTCCAGTCCAGCATGAATAGCACGGACAATAGGTTCCTTGCCAAAAAGACGTTTGTAGCTTTCAACGGTCACTCCAAGTATTTCAGAATGAGGATTAGGCTTCCATCCCGGATATCCATCCAAAGTCTCCGTAGCGAATCCACCCAAACGGAAAGTAGCTGAGATAACAGAAGAGACATCCCTGCGTTGTGATTCGATGGAGCTACGCTGACTGGTCACTACTTTAATGACGTCCTCACCCATCTTAACAGAAGCCAGGTTTGAAGAAGTCTCCACGAGGCCCGGCATATCCAGGCTCATCGCATAGACACCGTTGAACATGGAGTGCAAGGTCTGCACGATCAACATCGTATCTTCTTCACTGATACCCTTTTCGACAGGTTCAGCCGTTTCCAGTTCGGTAGTGAAGTTCGGTTCAGTCACAGCGAACTCGTTCTCGATCTCTGCGGCAAAGATATTCAAGGCAATCCGCAACTGCTCCTTATAGTTCATTGGAACACAGCCAATAGCCCATGCCTCACGAGGGATGGCGTTGTGCAGGTTACCACCATCGATAGCCGACAGATACAGTTTGGTCTCGCGAGCCACACCATAGAGGAAACGAGCAAGTAGTTTGTTGGCATTCGCGCGCCCCTTATTGATATCGTCACCCGAGTGGCCGCCGGTCAGACCTTTTACAGCCACACGGAAGAAATAAGCATCCTTAGGCATGTCAACCAGCGCATATTCGTAAACTGCCTCGGTATTTGCACCACCGGCACATCCGATAAACATCTCGCCTTCATCCTCCGAGTCCAAGTTTATAAGGATATCACCGTCCATGAAACCTTTCTTCATACCGAAAGCACCAGTCATACCTGTCTCTTCGTCACGGGTAAAGATACATTGTAACGGACCATGCTTTATGCTGTCATCAGCCAGAATGGCCAAACACGTAGCAATACCGATACCGTCGTCTGCGCCTAAGGTCGTACCTTTGGCACGCAGCCATTCCCCATCGATATAAGGTTCTATCGGGTTGGTCAAGAAGTTATGATCTACATCACCGTTCTTCTCGCATACCATATCCTCGTGGCACTGGAGAATCACTTTCTTTCGGTTCTCATAGCCTGGACTTGCCGGCTTGTCAATGCTGACATTACCCACTTCGTCGACAACGGTTTTCAATCCATGTTCCTCACCGAAGGCTTTCAGGAAAGCGATGATCTTCTCTTCCTTCTTGGAAGGACGTGGCACTTTGCAAATCTCATCAAAATAATGGAATACTGCTTTAGGTTTCAAGTTTTTTACATCCATAATCTTATTCAATTAGGTATTAGACATCCCTTTTTCTGCAAAAATTAGTTAATATTTACGCTTTTGCCGACTTTTTCAGATTTTTTGTAAGCCAAAGTCCGAATTAAGTGAACGTAAAAGTTTATCTTTGCAGGTACAAATTTAATTGAAATGATTGAAACATTGCTGATAACTTTGTTAATTGTTGCTATCTGCTTCGGATTATTAGGCATTGGCATATGGATAAAGGGTAAGTTTCCCAACTTTCATATTGACGGCAACAAGGCACTGAACGACCAAGGTATCCGCTGTGTTGAGGCTCAGGACCAGGAATCACGAAGGGAAAATCCACTTGCTGTTTCCGAGCACTCCCCAAAAGATAATAATTAAATAATACATAAAATCGTTATGAAAACAAAGAATTTCATTTTCAAAGGAATTTTAGCTCTGGCTGTTGCTTTGTCATTCAGCCAATGTGCAAACAATCAGAACAATGCAACTCCGGCACCTGCTGCCAACAATGAGGAAGTTGCTAACGCTAACTTAAGAATTGCATTTGTAGAAATTGATTCATTACTGACCAAGTATAACTTCTGCAAAGATCTGAACGAATTGATGCTGCAGAAAGAGGAAAACATCCGCACCACGTTGAACGAGAAAGCGAAAAAATTGGAAAATGAGATGCGCGAATTCGAGCGTAAGGTTCAAAACAATGGCTTCACTTCTCAGGAACGTGCTCAGCAGGAACAACAACGTATTCTGAAGCAACAACAAGACTTGCAGGAGTTGCAACAGAAATTAAGCGACGAGTTGGCTGCAGAGAATCAAAAGAACAATCTGGAATTGCGTGATTCCATCTCTTCCTTCATTAAACAATATAATAAGGATAAGAATTTCGACCTTATCATCAGCAACTCCGGACTCGACAACTTGCTCTATGCAAAGAAAGTATTGAACATTACTGACGAGGTGGTAAGCGGTTTGAATTCACGTTATACTTCGAAGAAGAAATAAACATACTGATCAATTATACCGAAGAGGGGATGTCGAAAGACAATCCCCTCTTTTTTATCACTTAACAGGCGTGGCTGATTCCCAATTGTAATTATTTCTTTCGACTATTATTTGACCAATAAACAGAATCGGTTATATTTGCATTATACATATCTTAAATAAACGATCATGAAAAAATTTCTCTTTTGCTTAATGATGATGATGTGCTGCATGTATGTGGCTGCGCAGGATGTGATGAGCTTTACTAAACTGGCTCCGACAACGATTAAGGGCAATAAGTTCCCACGTATTGACGACCAACGTCGTGCTTATTTCCAGTTGGAAGCTCCAACGGCACAACGGGTACAAATTGATATCTCAGGGAAGAAATACGATATGGTGCGCGACGACAAGGGATGGTGGAACGGCCATACCGACCCGCTGGTAGTAGGTTTCCATTATTATTACTTGATTGTCGACGGTGTTTCCATCACTGATCCCGCATCCGACATTTTCTATGGCACTTGTCAGTTCGCCAGCGGTATTGAAATACCTGAAGGTCCTGAAGGGGATTACTACCGTCCGCAGATGAATACGCCAAAAGGACAGGTTCGCTCCTTCCAGTATTATTCGAATGCGAATAAAGAATGGCGTAGGGCCATGGTTTATACGCCAGCCGGCTACGACCAGAACCTTACTCAACGCTATCCGGTACTCTACCTCCAACACGGCATGTGCGAGGATGAGACAGGATGGTCGAAGCAAGGCTACACCCAAAACATCATGGACAACCTGATTTACGAAAAGAAGGCTGTCCCGATGATTATCGTTATGGATAGCGGTGACATCGAAACAGGATATGCATTGAATGAATTAGGTCGTGACAAATACGGAAATACCTTCTATGATGTACTGATTCAGGATTTGATCCCTGCCATTGATACTAACTTCCGTACGCTGACCGACCGTGACCATCGGGCAATGGCTGGACTGTCGTGGGGCGGTCACCAAACCTTCGACGTAGTTTTGAACCACCTTGATCTGTTCTCTTACATGGGTGGATTTAGCGGTGCTATCTTCAACCTCGACATCAAGGAGAGCTATGGCGGCATCTTCTCCCGTCCGGATGAGTTTAATCAAAAGATTCACTACCTCTTCCTCGGCTGCGGTACGGAGGAGAACATGGGAACAGCTGCTCTGGTAAAGAACTTGCGTGAGGCAGGCATTAAGGTAGATGAGTTTATTTCGCAAGGTACCGCTCACGAATGGCTTACCTGGAGAAGATGTTTAAAAGCATTCGTTCCACATCTATTCAAATAAAAAAGACATCATCGTGTGAATGGAACGAGATTGGATTATTCATCCACATCACCACCCATCACTATTGTAACAACGAAATGTGGATAATTCTAAAAATCAAATCGGGCTGCACCTTTCGATGCAGCCCGATTCTATCATACAATGAATAATTACTTCTCGAAATAACGTTTGTATAAGCCTTCGAAGCCTTTACCGTGACGAGCCTCATCCTTTGCCATTTCGTGAACAGTGTCATGGATAGCATCCAGATTCAACTGTTTTGCACGTACTGCAATGCGCTTTTTATCTTCGCAAGCACCTTGCTCTGCCAGCATGCGCTTGTAGAGATTTGTCTTCGTATCCCATACTACCTCGCCCAACAACTCGGCAAATCTTGAAGCATGATCAGCTTCCTCAAAGGCATAACGTTTGAAAGCCTCGGCAATCTCAGGATAGCCTTCACGATCGGCTTGACGGCTCATAGCCAAGTACATACCAACCTCGCCACACTCTCCATTAAAATGGGCTCTCAAGTCCTTCAACATTTCCTCGTCACATCCTTTAGCAACGCCAATCACATGCTCATCAGCAAATACTAGGCCTGCCTCTTCGTCCACTTCCTTAAACTTGGAAGCTGGAACCTTACAAACCGGACATCTTTCAGGTGCTGCATCACCTTCGTATACGTAACCACATACTGTACAAATAAACTTCTTCATGTTTTTCTTTATTAAATGTTAGTCAATATATCAAGTCTTTTTCTTAAGACTTCCTTTGCAAAGATAGCATAATAAGCAAATGAAACAAGCCGTTCTACTCACTTTTTTTCCTTTTTATAAGTTAATTCACAAATTAATCGTTATTTTTGCTATATAAAGATTCCAAATCGAAAAGAAGTAGAATATGAAATACGGTTTCGTAAAGGTAGCCGCTGCCGTCCCCATGGTAAAAGTGGCAGATTGTGAGTTCAATGTCCAGCAGATTCTGAATCTGATATCCCTTGCTGAGGAGAAAGGGGTGGAAATCATCGCCTTTCCAGAACTAAGCCTCACAGGATACTCTTGTGGGGATTTGTTCCAACAGACCCTTCTCTTAGAAGAAGCAGAGATTGCCTTGATGAAGATTGTTAATATGACACGTCAGATGAGCGTCATCTCGATTGTCGGTATGCCCATCGTTCATAAAGGTGCCTTGATGAACGCCGCCGTTGTTCTACAAAAGGGGAAGGTATTGGGTGCTGTTCCCAAAACACACATACCAAACTACAAGGAGTTCTATGAGAAACGCTGGTTTGCCTCTGCCAAGGATGTTCCCGAAGGTGAGATCCGTCTGTGCGGACAGCTGGTACCAGTCAGCGCCAACCATATTTTTGACACACAAGAGACTAGCTTCGCCATTGAAATCTGCGAGGACGTGTGGGCTCCCGTACCGCCAAGTTCTGCTCTCTCACTCAAGGGCGCGGAGATTATCTTCAACCTATCGGCCGATAATGAATGTATCGGCAAGCACGAGTACCTGCTCTCTTTGCTGAGCCAACAATCAGCTCGCTGTCTGAGTGGCTATGTATATAGCTCGTGTGGATATGGTGAGTCGACTACCGACGTGGTCTATGCCGGCAACGGACTGATTTACGAATGTGGCAAGTTATTGAGTCGATCGAAACGGTTCCAATATAAGGAGCAACTCATCATCAGCGAGATTGATGTAGAACGCATCCGCAATGAGCGGAAGATGAACACTACCTTTACTTCCAGCATTGAAGAAGTATCGTCCATCTCCGACAAGCATATCGGCACGGAGTTTATCAATCGTCCAAACCTGATCTTGACTCGTACTTATCCGCAACATCCGTTTGTTCCTGAAAACGAAGCGCTACTGAATGAGCGCTGCGAGGAAATCTTCGCCATTCAAGTGGCCGGACTCATCAAACGAATGGATCATTCACGTAGCGAGAAGGTCGTACTTGGCATCTCCGGTGGTTTGGACTCTACCCTCGCCCTCTTAGTCTGTGTGCGCGCATTCAATCAGTTGAAGATGGGATACGAAGGTATCATCGCCGTGACCATGCCAGGCTTTGGCACCACCGACCGCACGTATCAAAACGCATTGAACTTAATGGCTTCCTTAGGTGTAACCATCCGTGAAATCAGCATAAAAGATGCGTGCATCCAACATTTCATGGATATTGATCACGACATCAATAACCACGATGTCACTTATGAGAACAGTCAGGCACGCGAACGTACTCAGATTTTGATGGATATCGCCAACCAAGTGGGCGGCCTCGTCGTAGGAACAGGCGACTTGTCTGAGCTGGCCTTAGGATGGGCAACTTATAACGGCGACCATATGTCGATGTATGGCGTTAATGCCAGCATCCCAAAGACTTTGGTTCGCTATCTGGTGAGATGGGTTGCGCTGAATGGAGTGGATGAAGAGTCAAAGAAAACTCTATTGGATATTGTCGACACCCCGATCAGTCCAGAACTGATTCCGGCCGACGAACAAGGAAATATCCAACAGAAGACGGAAGACCTGGTCGGACCGTATGAACTACACGACTTCTTCCTCTATTATTTCTTGCGTTTTGGCTATCGTCCGAATAAAATCTATCTGTTGGCTACCCATACTTTCAAGGGTATCTACGATGAAGAGACCATCAAGAAATGGCTTTACACCTTCTTCCGCCGTTTCTTCCAACAGCAGTTCAAGCGTTCTTGTCTGCCTGATGGGCCAAAAGTAGGAAGTGTATCGCTGAGCCCGCGTGGAGATTGGCGGATGCCGAGCGATGCAAGCGCCAACCTCTGGTTGAAAGAATGTAAGGAACTATAAGACTCCTTTGCTCGAAGGTACTTCGAAATGATAAATATCCCTTTGCACAGCCATCTTCAACGACCGTGCAAAGGCTTTAAATATACCTTCTATCTTGTGATGCTCGTTCTCACCTTCTGCCTTGATATTTAGGTTCATACGAGCCGAATCACTCAATGATTTGAAAAAATGCAGGAACATCTCCGTCGGCATGTCACCGATTTTCTCACGTTGGAATGTCGCATCCCAAACCAACCATGGACGACCACCAAAATCCAACGCCACCTGACACAAACAATCATCCATAGGCAGGCAAAAACCATAGCGTTCAATCCCTCGCTTGTTGCCTAATGCCTCGTACAGACACTCACCTAAAGCCAATCCAGTATCCTCAATGGTATGATGTTCATCCACCTCCAAGTCGCCCTTCACCTTTACGGTCAAATCCATGTTCCCGTGTTTCGCTATCTGTTCCAACATGTGGTTGAAGAAGCCTAAACCAGTGTCAATATCACTCTTACCCGTTCCGTCCAGATTCAGCTGGATCAAGATATCTGTTTCCTTCGTCGTCCGTCGTACTTCTGCCCTCCGTTCACCTGCAAACAGGAACTCAGCCACCTTATCCCAGTCGGATGTAACCAGTACACACGACTCCAACAAGTCAGGACGATCTTCCAAACAGACGGTATCAGGTTGCAAAAGAATCGCCTTGCAACCTAAGTTCTTCGCAAGCTCTACATCCGAAGAACGGTCACCGATGACAAAGCTATTGGCTAAGTCGTACTCACCATCTAAATACTTTGTCAGCATACCCAAACGAGGCTTGCGTGTAGGAGCATTATCCTCAGGGAAACTACGGTCAATGAGTACATCCTGAAATGTGATCCCTTCTCCTTCAAGTGTACGCATCACCAAGCGATGAATAGGCCAAAAGTCATCTTCTGGGAATGACGATGTACCCAAACCATCTTGGTTTGTCACCATCACCCGCTCGAAATCTAGTTTCTCGCAGATAAAACTCAGGTTTCGTATCATCTTTGGGTAAAACTCCAGCTTTTCAAACGAATCGACTTGATAATCGATGGGGGGCTCAATGATGAGCGTCCCATCACGGTCGATGAACAATACTTTTTTCTTCATATCATCTGGTTTCATGTTCATTCATAATTTCGCAAGGCTACCAACAATTCATCATCTTCTTCCTTTGTACCAATGGTAATCCGCAGACAATCCTTACATAACGACACCTTATGACGATTTCGGACGATAATACCTTGGTCAACAAGATAGGCATAGATAGACGGAGCATCGGTTACACGTGCCAGGAAGAAGTTGGCATCTGTAGGAAAGACACGTTTGCAACAAGGTAATTGTCTAAACGCCTCGAAAAGTCGTGTACGCTCCTCAAGCAATACATCTACCCACGCAGAGACTTGATCCTGCTGTTGTAGGATGGACAATGCCTCACGTTGTGTCAGCAAGTTGACATTATACGGATACTTCACCTTATTAAATAGGTTGATGATCTCCTTATCTGCAAAAGCCATGCCCAAGCGAATGGCAGCACATCCCCATGCCTTACTGAACGTGTTCAGGACAATCAGTTTCGGATACTTGTCCAAGTCAAACCGGAACGACCGTTGTTCGGAAAAATCCCCATAGGCCTCATCGATGACGACAATGCCATCGAATTTTTCAAGGATCTGAATAATCTCATTCCGATCCATATTGTTTCCTGTCGGATTATTAGGGCTACAGATCCAGATCACCTTGGTCTGAGCATCGGTAGCAGCCAACAAGCGGTTGGCCGACAGTTGGAAATTCGCATCCAAGAGCACCGGTCTATACTCCACATCATTGATATCCGCACAAACCTGATACATTCCGTAAGTCGGTTCGATAGCCACCACATTATCTTCTCCCGGATTGGTGAAGCAACGGTAGACCAAGTCAATGGCCTCGTCACTACCGTTACCGAGAAAAATCTGTTCCTCTGCAACCTGCTTCATAACAGCTATCTTTCCTTTCAGTTCTGTTTGCAACGGATCCGGATATCGATTCAGCGGAGCATGGTAAGGATTCTCGTTCGCATCCAGAAAAACCCGAGCGACATGTCCACTATATTCGTTTCTCGCCGATGAATAAGGTTTCAAATTCCAGATATTCGGTCGTGTCAATGCTTGTAAATCCCTCATATCATTATTTCTTTAGTCGGACAGTCACAGCATTTCGGTGGGCATCCAGTCCCTCGTGTGTCGCCATTGTCTCGATGGCCGGTCCGATTGTTTGTAATCCTTCTTTTGTAATCTCTTGAAAGGTGATTTTTCGAATGAAAGCATCTAGATTCACCCCGCTATATGCCTTGGCATAGCCTTTCGTAGGCAAGGTATGGTTCGTACCTGAGGCATAATCTCCCGCACTTTCCGGTGAGAAAGAGCCGAGGAAGACAGAGCCTGCATTTCGCACTTGTTCCGCTAACGTCGCATAGTCCTTTGTTTCGATAATCAAATGCTCGGGTGCATATTCGTTGGTCAGTTCCATCGCTTCCTCCATGGAATGAACCAATACGAACCGACTGTTCTCCAAGGCTTTTGCTGCAATCTCTTTTCGTGGAAGCTCGTTCAACTGACGTTCAACTTCTTTCTCTACTTTCTGCAGCAATTCATCCGATGTAGATACCAGCAGCACTTGGCTGTCGATGCCATGTTCCGCTTGCGACAACAAATCAGCTGCGACAAAGGCGGCATTGGAAGTCTCATCTGCCAACACTTCTACTTCAGAAGGACCGGCAGGCATATCAATCGCCACGTCGTACAACGATACTTGTTGCTTGGCAGCCTGTACATACTGGTTGCCCGGACCAAAAATCTTATACACCTTCGGCACACTCTCCGTACCATACGCCATGGCACCGATAGCTTGCACACCTCCAGCTTTGAAGATACGGTTCACTCCAGCCATCTTTGCGGCATATAGGATCACAGGATTGATTTTCCCTTGTCGATCGGGCGGTGTACAAAGCACGATTTCCCGACAACCGGCTATCTGAGCTGGGATAGCCAACATCAGCACCGTAGAAAACAGCGGTGCTGTACCACCAGGGATATACAATCCTACCTTCTCGATGGGGACAGCTTTCTGCCAACAGGTGACGCCCGACTTTGTCTCAACTTTCGTTGACACGAATCGTTCTGATTCATGGAATGTACGAATATTCTCGGCAGCCAACGAGATGGCTTTTTTCAGTTCTTCGGGAACCATACTCTCTGCTTCGGCTACCTCTTCTGCCGAAACAGTCAGCCCAGAAAGACGAACATGATCAAAGCGTTCCTCATAGTCCAAGACGGCCTCATTGCCTCGCGACTTAATATCGTTCAACACTCGGTTTACCGTTTCTCGCAAATCCTGTACATCCAGCTCCGGACGGCGAAGCAATTCACTCCAGGTCGCTCTCTTCGGATATTTTACGATTTTCATCTTCGATATTTTAGATAATCATTTTCTCAATAGGCAGAACCAAGATGCCTTCGGCTCCCATCGATTTCAACTTCCCGATAATCTCCCAAAATGAATGTTCGCTTAGCACAGTATGTACCGAGCTCCATCCTTCTTGAGCCAACGGCATGACCGTCGGACTTCTCATGCCTGGCAAGACTTTCACAATCTCTTCCAATCGGTCATTTGGAGCATTCATCAACACATATTTCTTGTCCTCTGCCGCCTGTACGGCTGCAATACGGAAGAGCAGTTCGTCAAGTATCGCTTTTTTGTCCTCGTCCAAGCCTTGGTTAGCGATGAGCAAAGCCTCGCTCTGCATCACGATTTCCACCTCTTTCAGACTATTGCTCACCAATGTTGAGCCAGAACTGACAATGTCGAAGATAGCATCTGCGAGATGAATTCCCGGTGCAATCTCTACGGAGCCTGTGATAACATGAATCTCGGCCTGAATCTTATGTTCTTCCAGGTAATTCTTCAAGATCACTGGATAAGATGTCGCAATCTTCCTGCCTTCAAACCATTCCAGCCCCGGATAATCCTCCGATTTCGGAATGGCAAGCGACAAACGACACTTGCTGAAGCCCAACCGTTTCACAATGGAAGCATTCTCCTGACGCTCTACAAACTCATTTTCACCCACAATACCCAAATCGGCTACACCACTGGCTACCGACTGAGGTATATCATCATCCCTGAGAAACAGAATCTCGATGGGGAAGTTCGGACTTTGCATGAGAAGTGTCCGTTTAAAGGAAGGAATCTTGATATCCGCTTCCTGAAGCAACGACATCGTATCGTCATACAAACGTCCTTTTGATTGCACTGCTATACGTAACATAATCCAAAATTTGATTTCTATCACAAAAAAAGGCTTACCAACCGGCAAGCCCTATATCTTTAGTCACATACTCCATCGCCCACCGAATTTATTCGTTAGGTAAATGATGATGATGTGACAATACTTCTTTCATATTTCGTATATTATGCGACAAAAATAAAGTAATTTATTTATATCAACAAACTTTTATCAGAAAATCTTTCTTTTTCCTTTCAATTTGAATTAAAATTCATAATCCACGCAAGCACGGTCCGCTTTTACGTCTTTCAATATACCAGCCGCCTTGACATGTTCCGGGTGAACTGAATAAGCTTTCACATCCTCTAGCGTATCAAATTCGCTCTCCAGACAAATATCCCAATTCTCAGAAGCATTGATATTATAGCCTACGAAGACCTTACGGATGAAAGGTATACATGAAGGAAGTGCTTCGATAGCTGATTTGAAGGCCAAGATGGATGTCATCTTCTCATCTTGAGAGAGGGATTCTTTTAATTTAAATAAAACAATGTGCTTTACCATGATTCGTATTTTTAATTAATTTGTTACTTTTGTATGCGAAGATAATCATTTGTTCACAAATTAACCAAATACCATGATAATAATTGGAATTGCAGGAGGTACAGGCTCCGGTAAAACGACGGTTGTGAAGAAAATCATGGAACGATTCCAACCCGACGAAGTGGTGTTGTTACCACAGGATTCATATTATAAGGATAGCAGTAATGTTCCTGTTGAAGAAAGACAAAACATTAATTTCGATCATCCAGATGCCTTCGACTGGGCTCTTCTTTCCAAACATATATCGATGTTGAAAAAAGGGGAATCCATCGAACAACCTATTTATTCCTATATCACTTGTACCCGCCAAAAGGAAACCATTCATATCGAGCCCAAAGAAGTGGTGATCATTGAAGGAATCCTTGCCCTTTGGGATAAGAGACTTCGCAGTCTGATGGACCTGAGAATTTTCGTAGATGCTGACCCAGACGAACGACTTATCCGTGTTATCCAACGCGACGTCATTGAACGTGGACGAACTGCTGAAGCTGTCATGGATCGATATATAAGGGTTTTAAAGCCGATGCACATGGAATTTATCGAGCCGTGCAAACGTTATGCCGACCTTATCGTTCCTTTAGGAGGAATGAACACCAAGGCTATCGAAATTCTCCGTCTTTATATCGAAAAGATCCTGGGTAAATGAAAAAAGCTGGGCTGCTGCTCCTCCTATTCGCACTCACCTTCTTCTTAGGATGTCGACATCATCATGCCGAAAGTAAACAGTTACAGGTGGACTTACCACAGATACAGGACAGTGGTAAGATTGTCGCTTTGACCTTATACGGATCGGCCTCCTACTTCCTTTACAGAGGAGAGCCAATGGGTTTTGAATATGAGTTGATACAACAGTTCGCGAAATCACTCGGACTTCAACTGGAAGTCAAGGTGGCCTCAAGTCAGGAGGATTTGGTCCATATGTTGATGCAAGGTGAAGGAGATATCATCGCCTACAACCTGGGAATCACCAAAGAACTCAAGGATAGCGTCCTGTTCTGTGGCGATGAGTTGATTACCCATCAAGTGCTTGTTCAGCGAAATGGCTGGGGAAAGCAAAAACCTATTCAAAATGTAACCCAACTTATTGGAAAGAAAATACACGTCAAGCCTGGTCGTTACCTTGACCGTCTTCACAACTTGAACAAAGAACTTGGAGGAGGTATCGATATTGAGGTAGTCGACAATGACAGTCTCTCCGCAGAAGACCTGATTTCCATGGTTGCAAAAGGAGAAATCGACTTTACCGTGTGCGACAACACCTTTGCTAAACTGAACAAAACCTATTTCTATAATCTGAACATCGACCTCGCCATCAGTTTTGACCAACGATCCTCATGGGCCGTCAGGAAGACCTCCCCTTTTCTGGCCGAAGCGGCAACCCGATGGTACTGGGAGAACGTGAAAACGTCAAGCTATAAACAAAGTCATAAGCGTTATTTCGAAATCAGCAAGCAGATCCAACACGACCCGATTCTCTCTGTTGATGGTGGGATGATCTCACATTATGATCATCTCTTCAAGAAATATGCCAAGGAAATCCATTGGGATTGGCGATTGCTGGCCTCACTTGCTTATACAGAATCCAATTTCGACACCACAGCTGTCTCATGGGCCGGTGCCAGAGGACTGATGCAACTTATGCCTCTTACCGCAAAAGCGATGGGTGTTCCTGAAGGGAAAGAACAAAATCCGGAGGAAAGTATCAAGGCTGCTGTAAAATATCTAGGTCTAACGACCGAAACCTTCCAAAACATTCCTACTGAGGAAGAACGTACGAAGTTCGTCTTGGCTGCATACAATGCCGGAACCGGTCATATCCTCGACGCCATGGCATTAGCCGAAAAATACGGGAAAAATAAAAACATCTGGGATGATAATGTGGAGACATTCGTCCTGTTGAAGAGCAAAGAGGAATATTATAACGACCCTGTCTGCAAATATGGCTATATCCGTGGCACAGATACTTACCAATTCGTCAAAGATATCCTTAATCGACTAGAAATATATAAAGAAAAAATTAAGAAATAGGGTACTAAACTCATCTATTCTGTTAAAACATACTGATTATTAAGTTAACAAACACAAAATAATTAAGATTCCATTCAACCTTTTACTTGTTTCTCATTCTAAAGGGTAAACAACTAATTTTAAAACTTAAGATTATGAGAACAAGAAATTTTTTAATTGGATTGGGAATGGCCCTCTTTTGTGGTCAAGTAGTAGTTTACGCACAGGACAACAGACAACGTCCTCAACGTATGAGTAAAGAAGAGATGCAGGAAATGCAGATGAAGCGTGTCGTAAAAGACCTGAAATTAGACGAAGCGACCGCAGCTAAGTTTACACCGTTGTATCAAGAGTATCAGGCAGCCTTGAAAGCATTGCAGCCAGAACGTCCGGAAGGTTTCACTACACAAAAAGATGGTGAAAATAAGGATGTTTCCAAGAAAGAAGGTCGAAAAGAGCGTCCACAGCTCACTGACGAACAAATCGACAAGATGATAGCTAAGCGTTTCGAACAAGAAAAGAAGCTATCCGAACTTCGTGAGACGTATTACAAAAAATTCAGAACTGTTTTATCGGCTGAGCAGGCAAGTAAGGCTATTAATGTTTCACACCAACAACCACGTCCACAAATGCAACGCGGTGGTATGCGTGGCGGTATGCAACGTGGCGATATGAACCATCGCGGCCCACAAGGCGGTAATTTCCGGTCTCGATTCTAAAAGGAACTCACTATATACATAAATAAAACCACATATTAACAACTAAATCATTTGTATATAAGTGCGTAGGAGTGTACAACGTGTACACTCCTTTTTCTTTTTATACCCTATTCATCGACAACCTGAAACAAAAAGACACTTTTAGCCTTGTTATCCCAAAAGATATGGTAACTTTGTAAAAACAAATATGATTAATCATTAAAAGACAAATAAAAACATGAAAAGAATTACCGTTTTTGCATTCCTGCTTTGCATCTTGTTCTCAGCAAAAGCACAAATGTTTACGATTAATGATGTGGCCAACGTCACCTATCGGGCAGAAGGAATCCGAGGTATCAAGCCATGTTTGGATGGCGAGACCTACACTCAGATGAGCAATGACTACAAGCGTATCGTGAAATACTCGTTCAAGACGGGTAAGGAAGTAGGTACCGTGTTCGACGTAACTACGGCCCGTGATTGCAATCTGCAAACTTTTGACGACTATATCATGTCACCGGACGAAAGTTTGATATTGATCCAATCTGAGACGAAATCCATCTATCGTCATTCGTTCACAGCTGTTTACTACATCTACAATGTGCGTAACAACAAGATGGAGCCATTATCGGAAGGAGGGCCTCAGCAAGTACCTCTTTTCTCGCCAGACGGTACACAAATCGCTTTCGTACGCGACAATAATATCTGGTTGGTAAAGCTACTTTTCGGAAATGCTGAGTCACAGGTCACGAAAGATGGTAAGTTCAATGAGATAATCAACGGTATTCCTGACTGGGTGTACGAGGAAGAGTTCGGTTTCAGCCGGGCATTCGACTTCAGTGCCGACAGTCAGATGATTGCCTATGTACGTTTCGACGAGAGTCAAGTGCCTATGTATTCCATTCCTATGTACAAGGGGCTTGCTCCTGAGTTAGATGCCTTCAAAACTTATCCAGGATTTTACTCATACAAGTATCCTGTGCCGGGTGTAAGCAATTCGAAAGTAACGGTACACACTTTCGACATCAAGAGTAAGGTTGACCGCACTTTAGAGCTCCCGTTGGATGAGGATGGTTATATTCCACGCATCAAGTTCACAGACGATCCAGAAAAACTTGCTGTGATGACACTGAATCGTCAACAAAACCGTTACGATATTTACTTCGCCAACCCACGCAGTACCCTTTGCAAGTTGGCTGTTCGTGATGAGGACAAGTGCTACATCAAGGAAGCACCTTATGCCGACATCAAGTTCTACCCTACTCATTTCGTGATGATGAGTGAGCGAGACGGCTATAATCACCTATATTTATATACGATTGCCGGCAACTTGGTTCGTCAAATCACCAGCGGTCCTTGGGAAGTGAAGCAGTTCCTGGGATGGGATCAGGTGAAGAACGAGTTTTACTATACCAGCAACGAAGGCAATCCGATCCGCACTGCTCTATGGAAGGTGGATGCAAAAGGTAAGAAAGTTAAGCTTTCTACAGGAGAAGGAACGAACAGTGCTATTTTCAGCAAGGGTATGAAGTATTATATCAATACATTCTCGAACGCAACGACCCCACCGGTCATTACAACAAACGACAATACCGGGAAGGTATTGGCTACACTTGTCGACAACAAGGCATTGAAAGCCAAGCTGGCACAATTGCCAATGCCGACAAAAGAGTTCTTTAAGTTCACTACTTCGACAGGAACAGAACTAAACGGTTGGATGATGAAGCCTGTCAACTTCACTCCATCTAAGAAATACCCGGTAGTCATGCACCAATACAGTGGTCCAGGCTCACAACAAGTACTTGATCAATGGGGTATGGGCGCTCAAGGTAACGGTGGAATCTTTGAAGCATACATGGCCGAGAGAGGATTTATCTCAGTTTGTGTTGACGGACGAGGGACAGGTGGCCGTGGTGCCGACTTTGAGAAATGTACTTATATGGCAATTGGCGTGAAGGAAGCAGAGGATCAGGTGGAAGCAGCCAAATATCTGCAAGGCCTGTCCTATATTGATGGTAACAACATCGGTATTTGGGGATGGAGTTATGGAGGTTACAACACCCTGATGTCGATGAGTGAGGGCACACCAGTGTTCAAGGCAGGTGTCGCTATCGCTGCTCCAACAGATTGGCGCTTCTACGACTCAGTATATACCGAACGTTTCATGCGTACTCCACAGGAAAACATCGGTGGATATGATGCCGCATCATGCATCGCACGCGTAAACAAGCTGCATGGCAAGCTCCTGCTCATCCACGGCTCGGCAGATGATAATGTACATTACCGCAATCATACTGAATATGCGGAAGCTTTGGTACAAGCCGACAAACAGTTCGACATGCATATATACACCAACAGGGACCATGGTATCCGTGGTGGAAACACACGTCGCCACCTGATGACCAAAGTAACTGAATATTTTATCCAAAACCTTAAATAATGGTAGAGCACGTAAGGAAACCATCTTGGCTAAAAATCGATATCGGTGCGAACCCACGCTATGCTGCGACAAAGCAGATCATCGAATCGCACCATTTACACACCATCTGTAGTAGCGGACTTTGTCCTAACCGTGGGGAATGTTGGAAGAACGGGACCGCCACCTTTATGATTGGTGGGAATATCTGTACCAGATGTTGTAAGTTCTGCAACACTCCGACAGGACGTCCACTTCCTTTGGATGAGAACGAACCACTTCATGTAGCCGAATCCATCCAATTGATGAAGTTGAACCACGCCGTTATCACATCGGTCGACCGTGATGACTTGCCGGATTACGGTGCTGCCCATTGGGTTCGTACAATTCAAGAGATAAAACGACTGAATCCGCAGACCACCATCGAGGTGCTTATCCCCGATTTCCGTGGGCGCGAAGCTTTGGTTCAACAAGTGATCGACGCAAAGCCGGATATTATCTCACATAATATGGAGACAGTCAGACGACTGACTCCGGAGGTACGCAGCGTCGCCACTTATGACACCAGTTTGAAAGTTCTCAAACAGATTGCTGACAACGGTATGACTGCAAAGTCGGGCATTATGGTTGGTTTAGGCGAAACACCGAAGGAGGTTGAAGAACTGATGGACGATCTTCTTCGGATAGGTTGTCAAGTACTGACCATCGGGCAGTACCTTCAACCGACTCGAAAGCATTATCCGGTGAAAGAATATATCACACCTGAACAGTTTAAAAAGTATCATGAAATAGGTATGGCGAAAGGATTCAAAGCCGTGGAGAGTGCTCCACTCGTCCGATCATCCTACCATGCCGAAAGACATATCGGTATTAAATGAAAAAGAGCTGCTCGAAAGCAGCTCTTTTATTTTATTAGTTAGCCATTTCTGAAATAAACTTGATTCGTACCAACCGAATCTCATCTTCCGTGTAATCATCTCCAAGCTCATCCATCGCTTCATCGATACTGTCGGTGGTCGATTCCTTGAAATAATCGTAGATATCTTGCATATGATCATCATCCATAATCTCATACAAGAAATAATCGATATTCAACTTCGTGCCTGAGTAAACGATTGCCTCGATCTCCTCCAACAACTCATCGAATTCCAAGCCTTTTGATACGGCGATATCCTCAAAATCAACTTTTCGGTCGATAGCTTGGATAATGGCTACTTTCATTTTCGACTTATTGGCGACTGTTCTCACACGCAGATCTTCCGGACGTTCAATCTCATTCTCCTCGCAATGCTTGTGGATCAGTTCGCAGAACTCTTTACCATAACGTTTTGCCTTACCAGCTCCCACGCCAGGGATGTTCTGTAATTCTTCAATAGTCACAGGATAAATGGTTGCCATCGCCTCGAGAGAAGGATCCTGGAAGATTACATACGGTGGTACATCCAGTTTTCTCGACATCTTCTTGCGTAAGTCTTTCAACATCATGTACAAAGCTGGGTCAACTGCAGCGGAAGCTCCACCTCTGACAGGAGCATCCTCTTCTGTATCCTCAAAGTCCGTGTCTTCGACGATTGTGAAAGACTGCGGATCCTTCAGGAATTTATGTCCGTCAGAAGTTACCTTTAACAGACCATAGTTTTCCACATCCTTGCTCAGATAACCGGCAATTAACGCCTGACGGATGACAGCGTTCCAGAAACGTTCATCCTCTCCGATACCTGTTCCGAACTCTTCGAGGTCCTCATGTTCGTGAGCCAGAATTTCAGATGTCTCTTTACCCAATAAGATATCTATTATATAATCAGCTTTAAAGTTCTCTTTGATATCCAAGATAGTCTCGAGAACGGTACATAACTGTTCCTTTGCTTCCACTTTTTTCTTCGGATTTAAACAATTATCGCAATTACCGCAGTTTTCCTCAGGATAATCTTCACCAAAATAATGTAAAAGTGTTTTTCTTCGACAAATAGACGATTCAGCATATGCTGCGGTTTCGGCCAGCAACTGACGACCAATCTCCTGTTCTGCAATAGGTTTTCCTTGCATGAACTTTTCCAATTTCAACAAGTCCTTGCTGGAATAGAAAGTGATACATGAGCCTTCCCCACCATCTCGTCCTGCACGTCCAGTCTCTTGATAGTATCCCTCCAGACTTTTTGGGATGTCATAGTGAATAACAAAGCGTACATCCGGCTTGTCGATACCCATTCCGAATGCGATGGTCGCAACAATCACGTCGATATCTTCCTTCAGGAAAGCATCTTGATTGGCTGTGCGGACTGCTGATTCCATTCCTGCATGATAAGGTTGAGCATTGATACCATTTGCCTGTAGGATAGCGGCTAATTCCTCCACTTTCTTGCGGCTAAGGCAGTAAATGATACCCGACTTACCAGAGTTTGCTTTAATGTATTTGATAATGTCTTTATCCACATCATTCGTCTTCGGCCGAACCTCATAGTATAAGTTCGGGCGATTAAACGAAGACTTGAACTCCACAGCATCATTGATGGCCAGGTTTTTCTTGATATCCGAGCGCACCTTTGGGGTAGCTGTAGCAGTCAGTGCAATGACAGGGGCAGTGCCTATTTGATTGATGATTGGACGAATCCGTCTGTACTCAGGGCGGAAATCGTGTCCCCATTCCGAGATACAGTGAGCCTCGTCTATAGCGTAGAAAGAGATTTTCACATTCTTCAGGAAATCAACATTCTCATCCTTGGTCAATGATTCAGGAGCGACATACAGCAACTTGGTTCTTCCATCCATGATGTCTTGTTTCACCTGATCGATGGCAGCCTTGTTCAACGAAGAATTGATGAAATGCGCAACACCTTCCTCATCACTGAAGTCACGCATTGCATCCACCTGGTTTTTCATCAAGGCAATCAAGGGAGAGATAACGATGGCGGTACCATCCATCAACAAAGAAGGTAACTGATAGCACAAAGACTTTCCTCCACCTGTAGGCATCAATACAAATGTATCTTTTCCTGCAAGCAAGTTCCGAATAATAGCTTCTTGATTTCCTTTAAAAGTGTCAAATCCAAAATACTTTTTCAGCGCCTTTGTCAAATCATTCTTTTCTGCCATCGTATTTATTTTAAGGTTTATCCTGGAGCTTTTACGAGCTAATTGTGATTTCTAACAAAGTTATAAACAAGTTTCTAATTTCCTAATATTTTTTTCAGTATTTTTTCAATTACAATTAAAAAAATGATTCACTATACATTTCTCAAACGTGACACATTGGCTTTTTCCAATTGTTGCTTGGCGAAGTCCAATGTGACAATATATGAATCAAGATGTTTCGAAGGTAAATCGAACATCACATCCATCATGATAGTTTCGACGATGGAACGTAGTCCGCGTGCACCCAATTTGAACTCAATAGCCTTGTCGACAATGTATTCGTACACCTCAGGATCGAAACTCAGATCCGTTCCGTCCATCTTAAACAGCTTAACATACTGTTTAACGATGGAATTCTTCGGTTCAGTCAAGATACGTAACAAAGCCGATCTATCCAAAGGATTCAAGTAAGTCAGGATAGGCAGACGACCGATGATCTCGGGTATCAAGCCATACGATTTCAAATCTTGAGGAGCGATATACTGCATCAGGTTATTTCGGTCGATTTGTGTACTCTTTTGTGCTGACACAAAGCCTACCACGTGCGTATTAAGGCGTTGAGCGATTTTTCGTTCGATTCCGTCGAAAGCACCTCCACAGATGAACAGGATATTCTTAGTGTTCACCGGAATCAACTTCTGTTCCGGATGCTTACGTCCACCTTGTGGCGGCACATTTACGATAGACCCTTCCAGAAGTTTCAGCAATCCCTGCTGCACTCCTTCACCGCTCACGTCGCGAGTGATGGAAGGATTATCTCCCTTACGGGCAATCTTATCAATCTCATCAATAAAGACGATGCCACGCTCTGCTTCTGCCACATTATAATCGGCGACCTGCAGCAGACGAGTCAAGATACTCTCAATATCCTCTCCCACATAGCCGGCTTCCGTCAAGACTGTCGCGTCAACGATGGTAAAAGGTACGTGAAGCATCTTGGCAATGGTTCGTGCCAACAAGGTTTTTCCCGTTCCTGTACTACCAACCATGATGATGTTCGACTTTTCGATCTCCACATCATTATTGTCGTCGGTCTGCATCAAGCGTTTGTAATGGTTGTACACCGCTACTGAGAGATACCGCTTGGCATCATCCTGTCCGATAACGTACTGATCGAGGAAGTCCTTGATTTCCGCAGGTTTCGGAATCTCTTTCAGATGAAAATCACTGGCTTCCTTCTTACGCTTTTCGGTAAACTCCTTAACGATTTCATTTGCCTGTTCGGCACAAGAGTCACAGATATTTCCGTTCAGTCCCGTAATCAGGAATCCAACCTCGTCCTCCGTGCGGCCACAAAAACTACACGTACGTTTATTATGTTTTTTCTTATCTTCCAACTTTCTTAAGTTAAATCGTTTAACATATTTTTACGCACCGCGAATTCAACTGGCAAGTGCAATCGCACTTTCTATTGTATGAAGTCCTCTTC
>CAMVLL010000016.1 GCA_947168315.1 uncultured Bacteroidota bacterium
GTTTTCACCTGGATATTTGGAATACTATCTATAAGTGCTCAGTTAAGTCGAAAGATTTCCATTCATTCACATAATGATTATGATCAGTCGAATCCATTCTGGGGAGCATATAACGCCCGCTGCGGCTCAATCGAAGCTGATATCTATCAGATTGATGGTGAATTATTCGTCAGTCATAACCGAAAAGATGTGAAACCAGAGCGAACCCTACGTTCCATGTATTTGGATCCAATACAAAAGATGTTCGAAGAAAACGGTAAATCAGGCTATCCTAATGGGGATACATTCCAGCTGATGATTGACTTTAAGACCGATGTGGCATCTACCATGCCCGTTTTGCTGAAGGTGCTGAGCGAATATAAGGAATGCTTTGACCATGCATCAAACCCACATGCCATTAAGATTGTAATCACTGGACATAACCTTAGTCCCGACCATTTCGGAGAATTCGGAGAGAACATTTTCTTTGATGGGTTGATTGGTGAGACCTATACTCCAGACCAACGCCAGCATATTGCATTGGTCAGTCAAACCCTTCGTAAATATTCCACATGGAACGGTAAAGAACCAATAACAAAAGATGATCAGAAGAAAATCAAAAAACTAATTAAGCTCGCTCATAAACAAGGGCTAAAGATACGGTTCTGGCAAAGTCCTGATACAGAATTGGCTTGGAGGATAGCCCGAAAGATGAAAATTGACTTCATCAATTCAGACTATCCTTCAGACGTCGCTTCTTTCTTGAAACGATAATCAGCCATAACTAAATAGTCGCTTCTATACTGCCGTTTAGATTGCATTAATAAAAGCGACAACAGCATCACGTTCTTCTTTAGAAAGTTTATAGAATTGCTCACAAGAAGAATATGCATCACTTTCCTTACTATAACCATGCCACATGATTGCTTCTATCACGTTACGTGCACGACAGTCATGCAAACGATCTTCTGCACCTGTTTCCTGTAATGAAAGGCCACGTCCCCACAACGGAGTTGTGCGACACCAACCGGTACGAATATCATTTTCCATATGTAAACGGTGTTGAACCATATCCGTGTACGGCCAAATGACTTGCTTTACATATTTTGGCAAAGGACCTTGTGACTTGGTAATCTTATCTGCCCAATAATCATCATTACCTGTTGTCCAAGAAGGACGATGACATGTAGCACAACCCATTTTATTGAAAAGTTTCTTTCCTTTCTGCACCTTTACAGAGTTCAAATTACGTGCTTTTGGAACACCCAGACCTCTGTGCCAAACCATAAAGTCGTAATAGTCCTTGTCAAGCATTTCTTCTTCTCCATTGTAAGGAGCAGCATCAACAAAGTGTTTCTTAAACTCATCGCCATCACCCGGTGTATTCAATCCCAACAAATGATTTACCATTTCGCTGATATTCTCTTTAGTACCATCACCGTAATAAGGATGTAATAAAGATGTTTCAGATGCGCCTTGATTTTGGATGGCTGCAACAACATCCTCATTTTCTGACATTGCCTTTGCCCAAGCCTTTGTTGTATACAAATAATGACGATCGGAACGAGTTACATTGGTAATATTCCAAATGGCATTAGCTCCTGCTCCATCTTGCAATGATCCACGAGTCATCGCATATGTGAACTTCTTAATACGGTTTACTCCATTAGCTGTGTACATTGCTGATTTTGCCCATGTATTAGCAGCCTTATCCCACATAGCAGGATTTAGTTCCACATAATTTGCCTCTTTCGCATATTGAGCCTTTAATGAATCATCCGGAATAGCATCAATCAAACCAGTCCCGTAGATACCAATTGTTGATTCCAACAACACCTTATAATTATCTGGTTTCGGATTTGTATTGAATGCATCCTGTGGTATTGTAACTTCTGGGTAAATCAATTGATAAGACTCTCCATCAGGGAAGGTTAAAGCTAATCCACTTGGCATGGAGGTAACCGTCTTCCAATCAATACGAATTTTACTTTCATCTATAGGAGGCAAGAATGGATCCATCGCTTTTGTCTGCGGCATTCCTGTTACCTCCGAAATGTAACTGTTTGCAGCATAAGGATTACCGTTTGCATCAACTCCTGCTGTTGGGTGATAAATAACCAGCAAATACCCATTTCCTTGGGTATTCGCTTGATAAGAAGTCTGACGCTTTCCGTGACCATAAGATGGGTGACAATAAAGACAACCAGAACGAACCCAAGCTGGTCCTAAACCACGACGAGGATACGTATTCAATGTATAATCCTTTTCAAAGAAAGACTCACCTCTTTTAAAAGAAACGTATAAACCATTATTCTCAACATATGGAGAAGGATTTGCATAACATCCCTGTTCATTAGAAGTTGTTCCTAATTCACCGCCAGGATACCACTCAGCCTTTGTAAACACATCGTTTGCTTCACCTTCTTCACCATTTATTTCATTATTTATGATGCTATCGTCGTCATCACTACAAGACGTGATTGTCATTGAAAGAAAGCAAAATATACCAAGTATGCCTAAAAATTTGTTTTTCATAACTATTATCTTTATAAACAACTTCAAGGAGGCAATATAAATTGCCTCCTCTTGTTCATTATTATATGATATTAATCCTTTGAGTTCTGAATATAATCATTTGCTGCATTCAATGCATTTACAACTTCATCGCAAGCATCCATAGCCTTATCACAAGCAGAACTTGTATAATTCAAAACAAAAGGTTTAGGAATACTATTGATTGCCGACTGAGCTGCTGCAATCGCATCTTCTACACGTTTACCGATTGTTGGATTATATTTTGAGAACCATGCAGAAAGAGATACTCGTGAAACACGGCTACCTTCAACACCACCCATCCATACATTCTTTATACTTTCCATATTGTTGTAGAAATCAGTCAACGAGTTGTAGCTGTAAGGTGATTCTATATAATTAACATCAGCACCTGTATGAGGATTACCTATCTTTACCATACCTACTTCGTCAGCAATACCTGCCGCTCCACCATCACCAACAAGAATAGCACTTATAGCATTCTTTACACTATAATATGTACTTCCTGGTTCACCGGCATCCTTCATGTTCTCTCCATACGATTTACCGCTTGTCAATGTAATACCCCACTCCAAGTCTTCCATTACATCAATGTGAGCCTTAGGAGCATCTTCATTCCAAGCTGTTTCCATACGGTAGCAACTGTTACGCAAGTCGCCACAAACAGCTAAAGCATAAACCATTTCATATTCACCAGAGAAAGAAGTAAAGTCTAGTCCGTCTTTATTATATGAATCATACCCATTGAATTCCTCTGCCTTTCTTGGATTTCCGTCACGGAAAAGAATAAATTCTACACCGTGAAAACCAAGTAAATTCTGCCCTAAATTTGTATTCGCATATTCCGGACCATCTTCACCATCCAATTTATTAACCATATTTGGACTGCTTAATAATGTCCATAACTGATCAAGGTCAAGTGGCCATGAATCAATGTGCGGGTCAATACTGAAATCAGCAGCAGCACCCATCAAAAACGCTTCACTTTTTTCATAATTTGCACGAGCACTCTTCCAACTATTACAAGCTGCATCAACCATGGTTTGTGTTACTGATTTTGTTTTTGCTGCATTTCTAATGATTTGCATTTGATTGTACAATGCCTCACAATCCGATGCTAATGCTTTATAGGTCGGATTAATTGTTCCATCAACATTTTGTTCTAATATTTCCTCAAGCAATTCTTCACCTTCTGTTTGAGCATTAGGATCTGGATCATCCTTACTATCACTACATGATGACATAAATAATGTAACAGTTAAGAGTGTTACATAAAACATTAAATCTAAGTACTTTTTCATATTCTAAGTTTTTTAATTATTACCGTGTAAAAAATCCTTGATAAGCTACTCCTATTGAAATAGCTGGTTCATTATTATATTGACTCTTTAACATTCTATATGAATACTCTCCCTTTATGGCAATTTGAGGAATAGGATAATAATTCAAACCTCCAACAATTCTACTTCTATCTGTGTATGGATATTCTGGTTGAGAATTCAAATTAGGAATATAAGAATCATAGTATTCATAACGTCCAAATACATATAACTTCTTGTTTTTTGATGCCATACTGTTTATTTGAGAGAATATATCATACCCAGCTTCTATTCCATAAGCTAATGCATTCTTACCTACATGATCTTTTGAATAAGGACTTGTCTTTGTCTGACGCCCAGGTAAATTATAAATACTTACTGCATCACCTATGTGACCATAATCAAAATTGCCTCGAACAATCCAATTATGATCATTATATGTGAAGTCAAAAGTTCCAATAGCAACAGCACCTTTCAATTCACTTGCTTTACCATTTGCATCACGTGTCAACGCATTATCTATACTATGACCATAGTAGCCAGATATACCCATTCGTAATCCTTTAATTGAATAATTATCAATGCGAATCATTGAAGCGTATTTATTAGCAACTTCAAATTCAAGCGTAGTCATTGCTCCTTTATGAATCCAACCATCTCGTGTAAAATGCATTGCATTCAAACCAGGAAGAAACTGTATTTCATAACGCCAATCTTTCAATCTTCCCCATAAACTTATACCTGTCTGATGCCATGTACTTGGAAGAATAGTATATTCTCCTTCTGGACGATAAACCGTAAAGAAATTTAATGGTTCATGAGCATTATTTAATCCACCAACTGGAACAACAATATGACCTACTCTTAAATTCAGTGATTGAGAAAACGATTTTTGAATCCAAAATTGTTCCAATTCTACTTCACCACCCTTTTCTACTTCTTGTTCCCATTCACCACTTTCCTCATATTCTTTTCCATAGGCTGTACCTGTTCCTCCATGTTCAAACTCTATTTCAGTACCCATACTCCAACCTTTTCCAAAATCGTAACCAATATTAATTACTGCATGAGGAATATCAAATTTTCCATGACTTGGATCATCTTTATATTTTCCTGGCTGACTATAACGATAAACATTATCACTATAAAACTCACGAGTCAACGCAACTTCACCATAACCACCAATAGTAAGTTTTCCAGGAAAATGAAATGCTTTATTTTCTTCCTTTTTATCTGAACTTAATTCTTGTGATAATCCTTGTTGTATACAACAAGATGTTAAACAAAATATTAATAAAACTAATTTTCTCATAATATGCTTTTTTAGTGATGCAAAATTATAATCTATTAATAATCATGACAATACCTATTTTTTTGTATTTTCCATATTATAATAATCTACCTATAAATAGGTATATATCCTTTTTTAGTATCTTTGTAAAAACTCTTTATAAACACAATATATATGAATAAGTATTTTCTTTTATTATTAGTTATTTTCTTATGTAGTTTATTTGCTTTTTGTTCATATAATAAAAAAGCTACTGTTTATATTACTACTTCAAATCGTCAATATGACTTAACTAAAATGAATGTTGAAATAAATAATTCTTCTAATAATGATTCTATAATCATTATAGATCCATCAATAACTTATCAAAATATTGATGGATTTGGAGCAGCTCTTACTGGTTCCTCATGTTATAATCTTTCTCAAATGGATAAGAATGAGAGATTTAAATTCTTAGAAGAAACATTTTCTCTTAAAAAAGGATATGGTACAAGTTATATAAGAGTAAGTATTGGTTGTTCAGACTTTTCTTTAGATGAATATACATGTTGTGATGAACCTAATATTGATAAATTTCATCTTACTTCTGAAGAAATAAAATACGTTATTCCTATTCTAAAAGAAATATTATCTATAAATCCAACTATTAAAATTCTTGCTTCTCCATGGACTTGTCCAAAATGGATGAAAGTAAATAATCTTACCGAACTTAAACCATATGATTCTTGGACAGGAGGTCAATTAAATCCTTTATACTACCAAGATTATGCTACTTATTTTGTTAAATGGATTGAAGCATTCCAAAATAATAATATCCCTATTTATAGTATAACCATTCAAAATGAACCTCTTAATAGAGGTAATTCTGCTTCTCTTTTTATGGGATGGGAAGAACAACGTGATTTTATTAAAACTGCTCTTGGTCCAGCTCTTAAAAAAGCTAATCTTAATACTAAAATTTATGTATTCGACCATAACTATAATTATGATCGTATAGAAGATCAGTTCCAATATCCTCTAAATATATATAAAGATAAAGAGGCAAGTACTTATATTACTGGTGCTGCCTATCACAATTATGGAGGTAATAAACAAGAATTACTAAACATCCATCAAAATGCTCCTGAAAAAGAACTTGTTTTTACTGAATCATCCATAGGAACATGGAATGATGGAAGAAATTTAGAAAAGAGACTTATTGCTGATATGAATGAACTAGGTTTAGGTACTATCAATAATTGGTGTAAAGCAGTTATTGTATGGAACCTTATGCTTGATACATATCTGGGTCCTAATCGACCTAAAGGTTGCAGAACTTGTTATGGAGCTGTAGATATAGATATCAATGATTATTCTACTATCGTTCGTAATTCACATTATTATATGTTCACTCATCTTTCTGCGGTTGTAAAACCAAATGCAAAACGTATAGAAAGTAAAGATATAAAAGATAAAGATCTTACCTATTGTGCCTTTAAAAACACAGACGGAAGCTTTGCTTTTGTTATAACAAATAATGCAGAAAAACAAAAGAAAATCAATATTCAACTCGATAAGAAAAATATCTCATATACTTTACCAGCAAAATCAATAGCATCATTTTTGTGGAAACAATGATGTTATCAACCTTCTATTATTATATTCTTTTGTTTTAATTTTAAAAAAAAAAAGATGATGATGATAGGTTGTTAATTCTGTTAGTAAATAAACGTACTTTTATTTGTATAATCAATTATTAATATATTATGATATTTTATTTATAGTTTATAAACATCTTAACTTATTATATATAAGTAAATTAAATGCAATATAAACAAATGGTTAATAAATAAATATGTGGATTATTTATACGTTTAATATGATTGAAAAAATGGATTTTTCTGGTTTGAATTTTATCCAAAATTTCTTTCATTTATTTTTGGTTATCAAATATCCTTGTTGCTATATGCAAATAAATAAATAAAGCAAATAGATTTTTTATTTTTATTTTAACTGGTTATTAACCGATGTTGTGAATTTATTGATTACATTTGCTGCATATAAATTAGAATATAATGAGAAAGCTAAAAGTGACTGAACTAAACAGAATGACCGTAGATGAATTTAAAAAAGCGGATAGATTACATCTTACTGTCGTTTTGGATGAAGTTCGTAGTTTGTATAATGTAGGATCAGTATTTCGTTCATCAGATGCTTTTTGTATAGAAAAAATCTATTTGTGTGGAATAACTGCTACACCTCCACATCCAGAAATACATAAAACAGCATTAGGAGCAGAAGATTCTGTTGATTGGATATATAAGAAACAAACAATGGATGCAATCAATGAACTTCATAATAATGGATATACGATCTTAGCTATTGAACAAGTTGAAGGAAGCACAATGCTACAAGATTTTATTCCAGAGAAAAATAAGGCTTATGCTATAGTATTTGGTAATGAGGTAAAGGGTGTTCAACAACAAGTAGTAGATGCTTGTGATGGATGCATCGAGATACCTCAGTATGGAACTAAACATTCTTTAAATGTATCAGTAACAGCAGGAATAGTATTATGGGAATTAAGTAAAAAATTGAGGGAATAGACTATAATTGTCCATTTTCAACCAAAACAACAACACGTTCTGTTAATACGTCAGCTCCAGTAGGATCATATTCTTTTTTGAGGCTTGCACCAAACATCCAGGCAAATACTTGATAGGATCCTGCTCTGAGAGGACCTAAGAAGGCTTTAACTAATTCGTACGATGAAGAATTGGTTTCTCTAAAAACTAGTTTAATTAAGAGTTTACCCTGATTAAGGGTAAGTTTCTTCATTTTTGGTGTATAGGTTTGTTTGAGATCTTTTTCAACATTCTTCAAATGTTTTTGACGTTCTTTTTCGTTAGGAAGTGTCTGAAGATATTCGTATGTTTCTATGATTATTTGATTTATTTCTTTAGCTATGGGAAGTGTTCTTTTTACATCTCTAACAAGTTTGTTATATTCATTTCTTTGTTTTTTATTTTTAAATATTAAAGGTTTAAAAATATAAACAACAGGCAGTTTAATATCTGGTATGGTATCTCCATCATATACAATGACAGGTACACGATAGCCGATTATTTTTTGAGATGAATCATCTTGTCCATAGATAGATATAGAAATAATCAATAGAGATAATATGACATAAATCCTTTTTATCATACTTGCAAAAGTAGTAAGAAAAGTGATTTATTGTATGTATGATAATTATTTTTAGTATTTAAACACATATTATAATTACTGGATGAACAAACTATTTAATTTGTTGTTGATTGTAACAACATTATGCTGTTTTGTGAATAAAAGTTATTCACAAAGTGTTATAGAAGATTTGGCTGAACAGTTCATGTCAATAGGAGAACAAAATACAGAATTGTATTTAGAAGAATTATCCGATTATTTGTCGAATCCCTTAAATATTAATGAAGCAACGAAAGAGGATTTGAATATTTTTCCTTTTCTATCGGATAAGCTGGTAGAAAACATTCTTTATTATTTATATAAATATGGGCCAATGCTAACTGATAAAGAATTAATGATGGTCGAAGGAATGGATAGAAGTACTAGTCAGTTATTGAAAACATTTGTGGTTGTAAAACCACCACAACAAAAAGTAAATAAGTTGAAAATAAAGAACCTATTGAAATATGGAAAAAAAGAAATGATTTCTAGAATAGACATCCCTTTTTATACAAAAGAAGGATATAAAAAAGAATATCTTGGATATCCCTATCGGCATAGTATTCGACTTCAATATCATTATAATTCCAGAGTATATGCTGGTATTACGATGGAGAATGATCCAGGAGAATTATTCTTCGCTGGTAAGAATAAAAAAGGTTATGATTACTATTCTCCATATTTGTATTTACATAATGTAGGAAAAATACACTCATTGGTTATCGGTAATTATCGAGCTAATTATGGCTATGGAATGGTAATCAATACGAATTTTGGTCTGGGTAAAACAGCGGCAATGAACACATTATTAAATAGGAATACAGGTTTGAGAAAACATTCTTCTACAGATGAATTTAATTATTTGCAAGGTGTAGGGATAAGCTATCAATTATCTAAACGATGGACATGGGATACTTTCTGTTCTTTTCGAAAAATGGACGGAACAGTGGATAGCTTGTTCATAAAGTCGTTTAAAAAGGATGGATTATACCGAACGAAAAAGGAAATAGAAAAGTATCATACATTTAATAACCGACTGATAGGTAGTCATTTAGATTATAATGGAAAGTATATTGAATGGGGATTAACTACTGTTTATAATGTTTTCAACAAATCATTAAATCCTGTTCATAAGTATTATAATTCGTTCGATCCAAAGGGAAGGGATTTTTTCAATATTGGTGTAGATTACAGATTTTTTATGGGAAGAATAACAGTATTCGGAGAAACAGCTATAGATAAAAACGGAAGGTTAGCATCCTTGAATATGATACGTTATTCACCAAATGCGAAAACACAAATTATAGTTATGAACAGATGGTATGATATGAAATATCAAAGTATTTATGCTCGTTCCGTGGCAGAAGGAGGAAAAGTACAAAACGAGGAAGCTTTTTATATAGGTTTGGAAATGAAACCTTTACGTAACATTTCTTTGAATTGTTATGGTGATTTTTTCTATTTTCCTTATAAGAAATACCTCATAAAGAAAGCTGGAACATCAGGATTTGATGGAGTATTTCAGCTGACTTATTCACCGCGAAATGAACTGAATATGTTCATAAAATATAAATATAAGCATAAAGCGTACAGCTATACAAAAGATAAGGTAGAGAAAATAGGTTCTACAAATCAACATCGTTTACGATATCAGTTGAACTATTCAGGAAATCAGCTGACTTTAAAGTCAATATTGGAATATAATCATGTGGGTTATTCATATAAAAAGGCATCACAGGGATATTTGATTTCTCAAAGTATGGGTTATTCATGTAAAAGAATCCCGCTAATGTTTGACGCATCTCTTTCTTGGTTTGACACGGATGACTATGCCTCACGTATTTCTATCTATGAGAAAGGTTTGTTATATTCCTTTTCGATACCTTCTTTATATGATAAAGGATATAGAGTTGCTGTTAATGGTAGATATGAGATATGGAAGAACATTGTTTTGCAATGTAAGTTTTCACGGACAAACTATTTGAATAGGAAAGAAATTGGTACAGGATTGGAAAAAATACGTCATCATTTCAAGCAGGATTTTAATTTTCAACTAAGATGGAAATTTTAATTGAAGATAATCGAATATGAAAAACTTTATTGTATCTTTACAATTCCAATTATAAACAACAAATACAATGTCAACGATCATTTATCCATCTCCTATATTCGGCCCGGTTCATAGTCGGCGTCTGGGTGTTTCGTTAGGAATTAATTTACTTCCTGGTGACGGTAAATTCTGTACATTCGATTGTATTTATTGTGAATGTGGGTTTAATGCAGATCATCGTCCTCATCAACTTTTGCCCACAAGAGTGGTTGTGAAGGAAGCATTGGAAAAAAAGTTGATAGAAATGTCGGAGAAAGGACCCCAACCAGACGTGTTGACATTTGCAGGAAATGGTGAACCAACGGCCCATCCAGAGTTTGGTGCAATCATCGATGATACGATTGCTTTGCGTAATCAATATTTTCCTAATGCAAAAGTAAGTGTTCTCAGCAATGCTACCTTTATTCATAAACCATCTGTTTTCGAAGCTCTTTTGAAAGTGGACAATAACATTCTGAAATTGGATACCATAGATGTTTCGTATATTAACTTGGTCGATCGTCCTGTACAAAAAGAATATAATGTGAAAAGGATTATCAACGATATGATGCGTTTTAAAGGACATTTGATCATTCAAACCATGTTTATGGAAGGATTTTCGAACGGGACAAGCGTGGACAACACTTCTGATAATTATGTTCTTCCTTGGCTAAATGCTGTTCGTGCAGTGAATCCTCAGCAAGTAATGGTTTATACAATTGATAGAGAGACTCCTGATCACGACTTGAAGAAGGCTTCACCTCAGAGGTTAAACGACATAGCGGAAAAAGTCAGGAAGCTGGGCATTCCTTGTTCGGTATCTTATTGAAATTATTAATTAAATATATCTATTATGACTAAAAAAAGTATTAAAGGAACTCAAACAGAGAAAAACTTGTTGACCTCTTTTGCGGGAGAGTCTCAAGCAAGAAATCGTTACACATTCTTTGCAAGTGCTGCAAAGAAGGAGGGTTATGAACAAATCTCAGCCATTTTCTTGGAAACAGCAGAGCAAGAAAAAGAGCATGCAAAGCGCATGTTCAAATACTTGGAAGGTGGAGCTGTAGAAATTACAGCATGTTATCCTGCAGGTGTTATCGGAAAAACAAAGGATAACTTGAAAGCTGCTGCTGCTGGTGAAAATGAAGAATGGGTTGAGGCTTATCCTCATTTCGCTGAGGTTGCTGATGCGGAAGGTTTTCCTGAAATTGCAGAGATGTATCGCCGTATTGCTGTAGCTGAAAGAGGACATGAAGAAAGATATTTGGCCTTCTTGAAAAACATTGAGGAAGGAACGGTATTCAAGAAGGAAGAGGAAGTGGTATGGCAATGTCGTAACTGTGGCTATCTCTTCATCGGTAAAGAGGCTCCGGCAGAATGTCCGGCATGTTTGCACCCACAGGCATTCTTCGAAGTAAAGAAGACAAATTTCTAAGAATCAAACGAAACAGATTAATCGGGCTTGTCATTTAGATGGCAAGCCTTTATTTATTCTCTGCCATAAGGTGCGGATGTTTTCATGACTGACAGGATGAATAAAGTCGGGTGCTATCTCCACCAAAGGTTTCAGGACAAATTCTCGTTCGGAGAGTAGAGGGTGTGGTATTTGTAGGTTTGCCTCATCAAGAATGAGTTGGTCATAGAATAAAATGTCGATATCGATAAGGCGATCAGAATAGTTATGGGTAAAGGATTTATTTTTTCTGCCAAGATTTATTTCGATATTTTGGGTGATCGATAAGACTTCGTGCGGCGAAAGCGTTGTTTGTACAACGCAGACGGCATTAAGAAATGTGTTTTTTGAAGAGAATCCCCAGGGAGAGGTTGTATAAAAAGCGGATAGGGTCATAACACGACCTATCCGCTTTTCTATTTCGCTGACAGCTGTTCGCAGTTGGAATGTTTTGTCACCTAAGTTAGTGCCTAATCCAAGATAAACAGTTGACATGATATTTATTTATTCAAGATCAACATGGCATCTCCGTATGTTCCGAACATATAGTCGCTCTTCAGTGCTTCTTCGTATGCGCTCATTATCAGATCGTATCCACCGAAAGCACAAGTAAGCATCAATAAAGTAGAGTAAGGTAACTGGAAATTGCTGACCATACTATTTGCCAACGTGAACGGGTATGGTGGGAAGATAAACTTATTCGTCCATCCTTCGTATTCTTTCAATCGTTGATCGGCTCCAACAGCTGTTTCAAGTGCTCGCATAACGGTGGTTCCTACAGCACAAATGTTTCTGTCATGGTCTTTTGCTTCGTTGACAATGTCACAAGCTTTCTTATTTACAAACATCTGTTCGGAATCCATTTTATGCTTTGTCAAGTCTTCCACGTCGATTTCACGGAAGTTGCCTAATCCAGCATGGAGGGTAACGAATGCAAAGTTAATTCCTTTGATTTCCAAACGCTTCATCAGTTCACGACTAAAGTGCAAGCCTGCTGTCGGAGCAGTAACGGCTCCTTCGTTTTGAGCATAAATCGTTTGGAAACGTTCTGAATCCTCTTCTTCTACGTTTCGTTTGATGAATGTTGGCAATGGTGGCTCACCCAGTTCATAAAGGGCTTTTTTGAATTCATCGTGTGGACCGTCGTATAAGAAGCGCAAGGTGCGACCACGAGAAGTGGTATTGTCGATAACTTCGGCTACCATAGAGTCGTTTTCACCAAAGTACAGCTTGTTTCCAATGCGGATTTTGCGTGCCGGATCAACCAAGACATCCCATAAACGGAACTGTTCATTCAATTCTCGGAGCAGGAACACCTCAATGCGCGCACCTGTTTTCTCCTTATTGCCATAGAGACGTGCAGGAAAAACCTTTGTATCATTAAAAACGAAAACATCTTTATCGTCAAAATATGTGATGATGTCTTTGAATGTTTTGTGTTCTATCTTACCTGTTGATTTGTGGATTACCATCAGCTTGCATTCATCCCTGTAACGTGTAGGATATAAAGCGATTTTGTTCTCTGGCAGCTTGAATTTGAATTGAGAAAGTTTCATAATACCTATTGTTTTAATGTAATGGCCCTCATCCGTTTATGAGTAGCTAATAAAAATCGATGCAAAAATACAACTTGAAACAAGGGGTTGTCAAGTCGTTTTACGTTAAGAAAACCTAAATCATTTGTAAACTATGTGTTTTCCTTTGATGGAAGTTCTATTTCTTGTTGATCCAACCAAGATGCGAAATCATCAACTTGCAAACAGTCGGATAGTCGAATATTGCCTACTCGTGTCCGAATCAAGCCTGTGAGATGTGCTCCACTATGCAGTGCTTCGCCGATATCACGTGCCAGAGCACGAATATATGTACCTTTACTGCAGACAACACGGATCTTGATAGTTGGCATTTGGTAGTCGAGGAGTTCGATTTCGTCTATCACCAATGTTTTGGGTTTCAAGTTGACTTCCTCTCCTTTTCTTGCCAGTTCGTATGCTCGTTCTCCACTGATCTTACAAGCAGAGAACGAAGGAGGAATCTGTTCGATGGTACCAACAAAATGCTTCAGTGTTTCCTCAACAAGTTCGCGGGTTATATGGTCGGTTGGATAGGTGGCATCGATATCTTTTTCAAGATCATACGAAGGGGTGGTTGCACCCAGACATAGGGTTGCCACATATTCTTTGGTATGATATTGGAATTCTTCAATGCGTTTGGTTGCCTTGCCAGTGCAGATAATCATGACACCTGTAGCAAGTGGGTCAAGTGTGCCGGCGTGTCCGACCTTAATCTTCTTGACATGCATCTTTTTGCTAAGCAAATACCTTACCTTGTTGACAACAGCGAACGATGTCCACTTCAACGGTTTATCGAAATACAGTACTTCTCCTTCAAAAAAATTCATCTGAGATTAGATTAATGAGCAAACAAGGGTAATCAATCCTACAATACCACAATAAATAGCAAAGTAAATTAACTTACCTTTCTTGACAATGTTGATCATCCACTTACATGCAATACATCCAGAAACGAAAGCGGCGACGAAACCAACGGTGAGAGAGGTAATTGAGATATCAGTTGCTCCCTCAGCAGCTCCCTTTACAATCTTCATACCATCGAGTAAAGCCTCTCCTAAAATTGGAGGTATCACCATGAGGAAAGAGAACTGTGCCAACCTTTCCTTTTTATTTCCTAACATCAATCCGGTAGCAATCGTACTTCCTGAACGGGAAAGACCAGGCATGACGGCGCAAGCTTGTGCTATACCGATGATGAAAGCGTCTTTCTTGCTGATTTCTTCCTTGATACGTGGCTTGGCATAATATGAGAAAGCAAGAAGCGTGGCAGTAACTAACAACATTAGTCCGACAATGAATAAGCCGGAGCCAAAAATGCGTTCCACCTCATCCTTGAAGAAGAAGCCGACGATGCCGATAGGTATCATTGAGATAAGGATGTTGATGATATATTTCATCTCTGTGTTCATCTTGAACTTGAAGAACCCGCGGAACAACCATTCTACCTCTTTCCAGAGAATGACTAATGTGCTCAGTATGGTTGCTACATGTACAGCAATGGTAAAGGTGAGGTTATCCTCTCCTTGAATACCGAACAAAGCAGATCCGATGGCCAAATGTCCACTACTGCTGACAGGTAAATACTCTGTCAAACCTTGGATGATTCCAAGGATCAAAGCTTCTAACCAATCCATATGATGTGTTTTTAATTCTTATCTTTCGGTTTACGTAAGATACCGTAAATCATGAATACAAACCCGAAGAAACAAATCAGAGGAGCTACTTTGATTCTTCTTACACTGAAAATGTCGGGTTCAAAAGCAGTCTCAGTGGTACCAGGTCCCATCATGAGCAAGAAACCGATAATCACGATAATCATTCCTGCTGCTAACAGGATGAAATTTATTTTATCAAAGGCAAATTTCTTCTTATCCATAGTTAGATATAATAAAGTGCACTTGCTTTCATTCGCAAGTATTTATTGATAGATATAAATGCACACATTAGAGTGATGATGACTCCAAAAACAAATACGGCAATCATAACCGTCAACATTGTTGAAGGAGTGATCAACTCGATAAGTTCCGGCCAGTATTTTACCAATGCATAAGCCATTCCTATTAATGCCAAATCGGCCAAAATAGCGGCTACCACACCAATCCATACATTTTTCCAGAGAAATGGTCTGCGGATAAAGCTCCAACTTGCACCAACCAAGGTCATGGTATGAATGAGGAATCGTTTCGAATGAATCGCGAGTCGAATAGTATTGTTGATAAGAGCAAAGGAAATGAGCGTCAAAAGGGCAGCCAGAATCAACAGTCCTAAGCTGATTCGGCTGATGTTACGATTCACGCTCTCCAGCAGGTCTTCCGGATAGTCGATTTCCAGTACTTTCTTATTGGCAACGATTTCTTTTTCAATCCATTTGATGCTGTCTGAATGGGCATATTCGGCTTTCAGCTTTACTTCGATGCTGGCATTGAACGGGTTTCGGCCGATGAATTCGGCAGGATTGGTTCCCATTGCTTCTGTCTGTTCCTTCAAGGCGCGCTCCTTCGAGATATATGTACTTTCCTTTACATAATCACTTTTGTTCAGTTCCTTTTGGAAAGACAACGCTTCGGGTTCTTTCATATCGTCACTGAGCATCACGGAAAAACTGATGTTCTCTCGGACGTATTTAGAAAGATTATTTGCGGATAGTACAAAAAATACCACCATACCCAGTAATAAAAGGACCAACATGGTACTGATGCTGGAGGTGATAAATTGCATGTCGATAAATGAGGTCTGTTTCTTTGCCATAATCATTTCTTTCTGAAAACGTATATCATTGAACTGCTTTGCTCTTTTTTAGCCAAGGCATGTAGCCAACCGACGAATCCTGTCCACATCCCCTTGATGAACGGCCAACTGGAGTTCTTATATTTCTCTGTCAGGATGGAGACATAAAAGGCATCGAAAGGCATTGGATGTTGTTCTGCCAAGATAAATCCATACTTCGTTCCCATCTGCTGAATGGTGGATGGTGTGAAATGCCAAAGGTGTCGTGGGACATCGTATGCGGCCCACATGGACTGATACTTTTTGGCATCGTAAGAACTAGGGTTCGGTACGGCGACAATCAGTACTCCCCTGTCCTTTAATAACCGATGAATCGTTTCCCATAATGAGTTGATCTTTTCAATATGTTCCATGACATGCCATAAAGTGATAACGTCAAAGGATGAATCTGAATAGTTCTCCAGAGCGTTTTCATGATCTACTTCAATCTGGAAATGCTGTTGTGCGAACAAGCGTGCTTTTTCGTTCTTTTCGATAGCATTGACTTGCCATCCAGCCTTCTTCATGGTAAAGGGAAAGTAGCCTGTTCCTGTTCCGATATCCAACAGTCTGCCTTTTTTTAAACTCGTTGTTCGTTGGATAAGGTGTCTTTTTTTGAGGAGCATCCATCTCCTGACAAGGTGGTAGAGCTTATTGGTCAAGCCTCTTTGCGTGTCCGAATGGGAGATATAGTCTACGGTATCGTAATATTTGCCAATCTCAGCCTCAACAGGAACATCTTGTGTTAAAAGAAAGCCGCAATCCTGACATTGCCATACCTCAAAGCTCTCACCGGAAGCATGGAAATCTGTACAATTCATCACAGGAGTCAGCCGGCTCCCGTCACAAAGAGGACATTTGTCTGTATGTAGCTTGTTCACGTTGGCAGTAAATTATATATGCAAATAAACGAATAAAATGCTAGATATCTGCATTCTTTTAAACTCTTTTAATCATTATGCAATGATTTCCTCACCTTTTAAGGTTGCAGAGCTGGATTCCGTTATTTTAACCATCACGAAATCTCCTACATGATGATTTCCTTTGTCGAAAACAACGACTTTGTTCTGTTCGGTACGGCCAAACAGTTGTGACTTTGAGCGTTTGGAGAATCCTTCAACCAACACTTCAAATGTCTTACCTACATCCTTCGCATTACTTTCGGCGGAGAGTTGATTCTGTAGATTGATAATCTCCTCTAATCGTTTGATCTTTGTCTCTTCTGGAACATTGTCTGCCAGATGCTTGGAGGCATAAGTGCCAGGACGTTCTGAATAGCGGAACATAAAGGCTGCATCGTATGCACATTCCCGCATCAGCGACAAGGTGAGTTGTTGATCTTCTTCTGTTTCATCGTGATAACCGCAGAAAATATCAGTGGTCAATCCACAGTCGGGTATGATGCGTCGGATAGCAGCGACGCGGTCAAGATACCATTCACGCGTATATTTGCGGTTCATCAGTTTAAGGATATGATTGCTGCCGCTTTGCACAGGCAGATGGATGTGTTTACATACATTCGGAGTGTCCGCAATCACGTGCAAGGTCTCATCGCTCATATCCTTCGGATGTGAGGTGGTAAAGCGGATTCGCATATTTGGAACAGCTTCTGCAACGGTACGAAGCAATGTTGGGAATGTAATATCTTGTCCGTCTTTCTCGAAGTGATAGGAGTTGACATTCTGTCCCAACAAAGTTACTTCCTTATAACCTTTCTTCTGTAAGTCGAGTACTTCGTTCAGGATACTTTCGATATCACGGCTACGTTCCCGTCCTCTAGTGTAAGGGACGATGCAGTAGTGGCAGAAATTGTTGCAGCCTCGCATGATGCTGACGAAACCTGAGATATGATTGCCGCAGATACGTGAAGGAATGATGTCACGATATGTTTCAGTAGTCGATAATTCGACATTGATCGCTTTCTCACCTGCTTCTACGGAGGCGATCAGGTCGGGTAAACTTAGATAGCCGTCCGGACCTACTACCAGGTCGGTATAATGGTTGTTGATTAGATCCTCCTTGACACGCTCGGCCATGCAGCCTAAAACACCTATAATAAGATGAGGTTTCTTGTTTTTCCGTAATGAATGAAAGAATTCAAGTCGGTTATAAATCTTGTTCTCCGCATTCTCGCGAACTGAACAGGTATTCATAAATATAGCATCGGCTTCGTTGATGTCTTGACAAACTGTATATCCCGCCATCTTCATAATAGATGCGACCACCTCACTGTCGGCAACATTCATCTGACAGCCGTATGTCTCTATAAATAGTTTTTTCTCAGTTACAGATTTAAAGTCTGCTCCTTGTTGTTGATGAGTCATTTTACCTTGATTATAAATTTGCTGCAAAGATAATACAAATCTTGCTTATTTTCTTTTCGTTATTCAGTTTATCTTCAAATCGGTCAGGTTAAGAGATGAATGAAATAAAAAAACTGATTGGAAAAGAAACAATTTTACTAGAAATGGTTCTCATTCATCGTAACTTCTGATAATAATTCAAAATATGTATCTTTTTTTTATTATAATTTTTAGGTGCGTTTTATGGATAAATTGTTAGAAATAAAAGAGAAAAGGTAAGAAAATGCAGTGAAATGGGCTTAAATTGTTAAAGAATTCTAAATACAGGAAGAAAAATATCAATTGTTATATGTGTAATAAAAATATCATTATATTTGTAGTCAGAAAAACATTAGATTTTTTCATAGTTAAGGTTTAGGTTAAATTTGGGAAGTCAGTTGTGAAAACTCACTTCCTTTTTTTTATTTCTTCATTTAGAGGATTGTATCTTTCCTTTTTCTTTTATATCTTTGCTTCAGTAATCGATCGTTATGGATATATTATTTATTATCGGTATGATACTTTTCTTTGCCTTGACGACAAGAAAGGAAAAGAAAGAGGTAACTACGAACACGAATCGTCCGAAAGGGAATGTGTTTGGAGATGAGTTTCCTGATATAAAGGAATGGAGTCGTCCCGAACCTCCTCGTCAGAAGCAGCAGATGAGTGAACCGGAACCTTTCCTGCGTGAAGAGATGAGAGAAAGCAAACCGTATTCATCCAAACCACAGGCAAGTGTAAAGCCGGTAGTTCCACCGGTCATCCTGAAAGAAGAAGAACCTTGTGAGGAATTTAACCTACAAGATGCCGATGAGGCTCGGCGGGCTTTTATCTATTCGGAAATATTCACTCGGAAATATGAATAATAACATAAAGAGAGAGGGAATCATCAATCGATGATTCCCTCTCTCTTGGTTGGACTACCGAGACTCGAACTCAGTCAAACAGAACCAAAACCTGTTGTGCTACCATTACACCATAGTCCAATCAGTGCTTTCATTCTGAAAAGCGCTGCAAATATACAAAGTTCTATTCAAATTCCCCAAATATTTCGATAAATTTTTTCATAAACGTCGCAAATGAGTATCTTTGTATCATTACAATAAATCTTTGGAAAATGAAAAAGATCATCATTTCTTGTTTGTTTTGCGTGATTGCAATCAGCGTGTTTGCGATGAAACCCTTGTGGTTGCGTGATGTACAAATATCACCTGATGGAACTCAAATCGTATTCTGTTATAAAGGTGATATTTATAAGGTTGCATCAACGGGCGGAACAGCTGTTCAGCTGACAACTCAGGAGTCGTACGAATGTAATCCCGTGTGGAGTCCGGATGGGAAACAGATTGGTTTTGCTAGTGATCGGAACGGTAATTTCGACATCTTTGTGATGCCGGCTGAAGGTGGGGCGGCTAAACGTTTGACCTCACATTCTGTAGCGGAGCTTCCTTCTACGTTCACACCTGATGGGAAATACATTGTGTTCTCTGCCAACATCCAAGATCCGGTAGAGAGTGTTTTATTCCCGAAAACGACGATGACTGAAGTTTATCGCGTACCAGTGGATGGTGGACGTACCGAACAAATCCTGGGTACTCCAGCGGAAATGATTGATTATACTGCCGATGGCAAGTTCTTCGTTTATCAAGACCAAAAAGGAGTGGAAGATCAATGGAGAAAACATCATACATCTTCGGTGACAAGGGACATCTGGCTTTATGATGTGAAGAACGAAAAACATACGAACTTGACAAATCGTCCTGGTGAGGACCGTAACCCTATCTTCTCTGCCGACGGACAGACGGTTTATTTCCTGAGCGAACAAGCAGGAAAGACTTTTAATGTTTATTCGTTTGCACTCCAAAACCCGCAAGGTCTGAAGGAACTGACAAATTACAAGACTCATCCTGTCCGTTTCCTTTCAGTTGCAAAGAATGGAAACATGTGTTATACATACGATGGCGAGATTTATACTCAAACACCCGATGGAAAGGCACAGAAGGTGGCGATAGAGGTTGTGCGTGATGATGAAAACATACCTGTAAGCTTGTCTTTCTCAAGAGGCGCTTCTTCCGCATCAGTCTCTCCTGACGGAAAACAAGTTGCGTTTACTGTTCGTGGCGAGGTCTTCGTCACATCTGTGGAATATAATACGACCAAGCAGATTACGCATACCGCTGCCAATGAGCGTAGCGTTTGCTTTGGTAAGGACAACCGTACCATCTATTATGTGAGTGAACGTGACGGACAATGGAATTTGTACGAAGCGAAAATCAGTCGGAAGGAGGATTTGAATTTCCCCAATGCGACAGTGATCGACGAAAAGGCGTTGTTTACGGATAAGACAGAACGAACTTATCCTTCGGTTTCTCCGGATGGAAAAGAACTGGCCTTTATTCAGGACCGCACGAAACTGATGGTGATGAACTTAAGTACGAAGAAAGTCCGTCAGGTAACCGATGGCTCTACTTGGTATGAGACAAGTGGTGGCTTTACTTATCAATGGTCGCCCGATGGAAAATGGTTTGCCATCGAGTTTATCGGGAACGGTCATGATCCTTATACGGATATAGGCTTGGTAAGTTCGCAAGGTGGAACGGTGACGAACTTGACCAATAGCGGATATTTCGATAGCGAGCCTCTGTGGGTAATGGATGGTAACGCAATCTTGTTTGGCTCCGACCGTTATGGAATGCGTAGTCATGCTTCGTGGGGCTCTCAGACCGACGCGATGCTGATCTTTATGAACCAGGATGCCTATGATAAGTATATCTTGAGCAAAGAAGATTATGAGTTGCAAAAGGAATTGGAAAAAGAGCAGCAGAAAGCAGCATCCAAAGATGAGAAACCAAAGAAAGACGAGAAAGCAGTAAAAGATGAAAAGAAAGAAGAAAAGGCAAAGGATATCGTTGTTGAACTGAAAGGTATTGAAGACCGTGTGGTACGACTGACGCCAAACTCCTCAAACATGGGTTCCGGAATTATGGATAAAGAAGGCGAGAACCTTTATTACCTGACATCTTTCGAAAAAGGATATGATCTGTGGAAGCTGGATCTGCGGAAACATGAGACGAAACTGGTCAGCAAAGGTGTTGGAAACGGATCGTTTGAAATGGATAAGGAAGGAAAGAACATCTTCCTTCTTGGAGGCGGCAGTATGCAAAAGATTGATCCGAAATCGGGCACTCCCAAACCTATCACCTATAGTGCGGATATGAAATTGGATTTGGCTGCCGAACGGGAGTATATGTTCAATCATGTGTACAAACAGGAGCAACAACGGTTTTATAATCTGAATATGCACGGGGTGGACTGGGACAAGATGACGGCTGCTTATCGGAAGTTCTTACCGCATATCAACAATAATTACGACTTTGCCGAATTACTCAGCGAGTGGCTGGGTGAACTGAACGTATCACATACGGGTGGTCGGTACACGGCACCAGCAAGCAAGGTACAGACAGCCAACCTTGGTCTGTTGTATGATATGAAATACACCGGAAAAGGCTTGAAGGTGGGTGAGGTAATCGAGAAAGGTCCGTTTGATTATGCTAACTCAAAGGTAAAACCGGGAGTAATCATTGAGAAGATTGACGGCGTTTCCATTGAAGATAATACCAATCTGTCGGATGTGTTGAACGATAAGGCGAGAATCAAGACATTGGTTTCGTTCTATAACCCACAAACGAAGGAACGTTGGGATGAAGTGGTACTGCCAATCTCACAGTCTGCATTCAACAGCTTGCTTTATACTCGTTGGGTGAAGCAACGTGCGGCTGATGTCGAGAAATGGTCGAATGGCCGATTGGGATATATCCACTTGCAATCGATGGGCGACCCGAGTTTCCGCCTGGCATATAGTGATATCCTAGGAAAATTCAATAAGAAAGAGGGTATCGTGATCGATACACGATTCAATGGCGGTGGGCGTCTGCACGAAGATATCGAAATCCTGTTCAGCGGAAAGAAATACCTTACGCAGGTAGTTCGTGGAAGGGAAGCGTGCGACATGCCGAGTCGTCGTTGGAACAAACCAAGTATCATGGTACAAGGTGAGGCCAATTACAGTAATGCACATGGTACCCCTTGGGTATATAAATATGACGGACTAGGAAAGTTGGTGGGAATGCCTGTTCCTGGTACGATGACCAGTGTCTCTTGGGAGACGCTGCAGGATAACTCGCTGGTATTCGGTATTCCTGTGATCGGATATCGCCAGGCTGATGGTACTTACCTCGAGAACTCTCAACTGGAGCCGGATATCAAGGTGGCCAATAGTCCGGAAACCGTTGTCAAAGGTGAGGATACTCAGTTGAGAACAGCTGTTAACGAATTGCTAAAAGAAATAGATGCCAAATAAACCATGAGAGTCCTGATTGTTAACACCTCGGAGCGGATAGGTGGTGCGGCTATTGCAGCCAACCGACTGATGAATGCCTTGAAAAAAAACAATGTCAAGGCAAAGATGCTCGTGAGGGATAAGCAAACGGATGAGGTAAGTGTCATTGCTTTGAGAAAGTCTTGGCGGAAAATATGGAATTTCCTTTGGGAAAGACAGGTTATCTGGATAAACAATGCTTTTTCAAAGCAAAACTTGTTTGCGGTGGATATCGCAAATACAGGCACCGACATCACTTTGCTTCATGAATTTGAAAAAGCCGACGTCATCCATCTTCATTGGATCAATCAGGGCATGCTCTCTCTGCAAACTATTCGCAAGATACTTCATTCTGGAAAGCCTGTGGTGTGGACAATGCATGATATGTGGCCGGTAACAGGCATCTGCCATCATGCAAATACCTGCGAAAAATACAAAACGAAGTGTCATCACTGCCCTTTACTCCAACTTGGTGGGAAAAAAGATCTGTCGCAACATGTCTTTCAAGAGAAAGCAAAATGTTATACGGGCGCCAATCTTACCCTTGTTGGGTGCAGCCGTTGGATTGCTCATCGGGCAGAACAGAGTGCTTTGACAAAGGGATTGAAGATAATGAGCATACCGAACCCTATCAATACGGATCTGTTCCAACCTCTCGATAAAAAAGAGGCTCGCAAACGTTGCCATCTTCCTGAAGATAAGAAATTGCTGTTGTTCGGATCGGTGAAGATCAGTAATAAGCAAAAAGGAATCGACTATCTGATAGAGGCTTGCAAACTTCTGAAAGAAAATCATCCGGATTGGAGCAAGGACTTGGGCGTTGTCGTTTTTGGACAGGAGGCCGATCGCTATGCTTCCCTCTTTCCTTTTCCTTGCTACGCAATGAACTATGTGAGCAGTGAGCAGGAGCTGGTGCAAATCTACAATTCTGTTGATTTGTATGTCACTTCTTCTTTAATGGAGAACCTTCCGAACACGATTATGGAGGCAATGGCCTGTGGAATACCATGTGTGGGTTTCAATATTGGAGGAATTCCGGAGATGATCGATCATCAGCAGAACGGATATGTGGCAGAATACTGCTCTTCCGAGGATTTGGCTCGTGGTATCCAATGGACATTGCAAGAAGAGGAATATCCTAAACTCAGTGAATCATCCCGAGAAAAAGTAATGAATAGTTATTCCGAGGAAATCGTAGCCAAGCAATATACTCAACTTTATCGTAATCTGTTGAAACAAAATGCATAACACTCATCTACATCCGAAGTTCTCCATTATCACGGTGACCTATAATGCTGAGGCCGTGCTTGATGATACCATTCAAAGCGTGGTCAGTCAGACATACAAGGAGATAGAATATATCATCGTGGATGGTGGGTCGAAAGACAGAACAATGCAGATAGCCCGACGTTATCAGGATAAGATATCTGTTCTTATCAGTGAACCCGACAAAGGATTGTATGATGCGATGAACAAGGGAATCCGACAATCGACAGGTGATTATGTTTGTTTTCTGAACGCGGGTGACCAACTACACGAGGACGATACCTTATTCCACATTGTGCAGACGTTGCATGGAAAAGAATTGCCGGATGTAATTTATGGAGATACCGATATCGTGGATGGTGAAGGACATTTCCTTCACAAACGGAGACTCTCTCCTCCCGAACAACTGACGTGGAAGAGTTTTAAGCAGGGGATGTTGGTTTGTCATCAGGCTTTTTTTGCCCGAACAACCTTGGCGAAGAACACACCATATAATCTGAAATATCGGTTCTCAGCCGACTTTGACTGGTGTGTGCGAATCATGAAACAGTCGAACGTGTTGCATAATACACATCTAACCATCATTGACTATTTGAACGAGGGCATGACTACACAAAACCACAAGGCGTCCTTGAAGGAACGTTTCTGGATCATGTCCCGGCATTATGGTTTCTTCAACACGGTCTTCCATCATCTTTGGTTTGTTATCCGACTGTTCGTTAAGTGATACCCCTTTCAAAAACTCGACTTTTGGGCTCCAAAGCTCGATTTTCAACTGAAAAAACTCGATATTTCGCCGAAAAACAACGGATTTTGAAAAGAATAACACGACAATCGTATAGCAAAAACACTAAAACAAGGATTCTTTGTTGTTAAAGAGATTTTTTCTGTAAGAAACGACCTTGTGTCGTCTCGCAAACAATCATTGTTGTTACCATTAATTGTTCTTTTGATTCTGTAATTTGTTGTGAGAAGAAAAACTTCCATCAACCATTCATGGAATCTTTAGGTTACAAGGACTGAGTGAATGGGAATAAATATTCATTCCGTGAAATATTCATGCAAAAACACCCTCCCCATGCACTCAAATTAAAAAACATCCTTCACCTTCACCTTTTTGCTATTCCTTTTATTATCAATCATTTAAAATGTCAAGAAAAACGAAATGGTGAACCTTAATGGTTCACCATGCCGAAAATCCCCATTTTACCCTACTCGGGTTTTCTACATATTCATTACTTTCTGATTGTTATCTGACCAATACCTCTACCTTTTCCGTCGGGAATTCTTCCGACGAAACAGAAAGTGTTATAATTCCTTTGGACGATGCTTGCAGGATCGCCAAACAACTGCCATGCCAGGTCTTACAATCAGCATGACGGAAACTCTCCATGTCATCGGGTGCTCCATTGCCACAGGCCAAAAGTTTACCCGCTCCACTTACCGATAAATGAAGTTTCACAGCTGCTTCAGGAATGATATTTCCCTCATTGTCTACTATATGTATACGTACGTAAGCCAGGTCGTTGACATCATTCGCAATCGACTTGCTTTCAGCCACCAATTGGATGCGGGCCGCCTTTTGTGTCTTCAGCGTCTTTGAAGCCATCTCCTTGCCCTCTTGATCATATCCTTTCGCTACTAAGATTCCCGATTCGTATGGTACTTGGAACTCTGCAATCAGATTATTTTTCAATACAGGTTTTTTAGTTATCATTCGACCATTCAGGAATAATGCCACTTGGTCGGCATACGAATATACGCGGACAGTCATCAGTTTGTTCTCGTATCCCTTCCAGTTCCAGCTGGGTAACTCATCATACCATCCCCACTTGCTCACCAGTTCGAACTTTCCATCGACTACCGGTGCCACCGCCACTTCCATCTGACTTCGTTTCCACACTACGTCACGGTAATAAGACTGTGCTTTCTTGTTGCCGATCAAATCGATGTCACCGCAGAACGATACGTACCATGGCCACAAGCGCGTTGGGCGAGCATAGTTCAAAGTGGTGTTATCTGTATAGACCGCATTGCCGATGCCAACCTCACCGATATAATCCATGCCTGTCCATACGAATGAACCTAAGTAGCAGTTGAGGTTTTGCTCCATCTGGTAGTTCAGATATACTTCCCTCGGAAAACTTTCGGTGCTGACCATGATGCGGTTTGGGAACTGCAGATGATCAGCGAATATCTCACGCAATCGGTAGTTATATCCCCACACATCCAAGGCTGCATAGACCTCATCCAACTGGTCTTTTACCAATCCTTCCCGTTGGGCAAAGGCACAAACGCCATCGGTGACAGGACGGGTGGTATCATTTGCCTTCACGACATCGGCCAGTCTGCGGGAGATGGCTGCACCTTCCGGCGTCTGGTCGCCAGGGATTTCATTGCCAATGCTCCACATCAAAACGGATGGGTGGTTGCGGTCACATTGTACGAGGGCTGCTTGGTCGCGGTAGGCCCACTCATTAAAGTAAAGATGGTAGTCATAATCCCGTTTCCCAATCAGCCAAGAATCGAAAGATTCATCGATAACGAATACTCCCAGGCTGTCACAAGCATGGAGAAAGGCTGCCGACGGACGGTTATGGGAGGTGCGGATGGCGTTGAACCCGTTCTGCTTCATCACGCTGACACGGCGAGCCTCCGCCTTATCGTAGGCAGCAACACCCAAAATACCATTGTCGTGGTGCATACAAGCACCATGCAGCTTGGTTGGCTTGCCATTCAACAAAAAACCTTCCTCTGCAGAGAACGAGATGGTACGGATACCAATCGGTGTCGTATATTGATCCATCAGTTTTTTGCCATCGAAGACTTGCACTTCTGCTTTGTATAAATAAGGATTTTCGGGTGACCAAAGTTGAGGATTGCTCACTTTGCAAGAAGTGTGGAGCGTATCGCCTTTAGCAGATAATTTTGTTGATAGTTTCGTCCCAACTATTTCTTTACCGGATGCATCCAGCACCTTGGCAACGAGTTGGACATTCCGTGTTCCATGGGCTTCATTCATCAGCGGGATGTCGAAATGGACAGTAGCTGTATTGTCGGCAACATCGGTTTTTATCTGAACACCCCATACTGGGAAGTGGATGGCACCAGTTTGTATTAAATACACATGGCGATAAATGCCACCACCACAATACCAGCGGCTGTTATCAGCCGTGTTATGAGCACGCACCGCAAGGACATTCTCCTGATTTCCGCCTTTCAGATAAGGAGTCAGGTCATAGAAGAAAGGCGTATAACCATTGGGATGGAAGCCAAGATGATGATCGTTCAACCAAACATCAGAAAGAACGGAAATACCGTCGAAAACCAGATATACCTTTCCCCCCTGCTGACGGTTAGGTAATCTGAAATGCTTACGATACCAGCCAGTACCACCCGGCGTATTTCCTGTTGAAATGGAATCTTTGATATCTTTTAGGAATGGTCCAATACCGTTTTTGCCGGTGAAATCGCGTTCAATGATAAAATCGTGAGGCAAGGTGACGGTCTTCCATTGGGTATCGTTGAAAGAGACACGAGCAGCTTCCTCCGAAGCATCCTCCATAAATCTCCAGTCCGCATCAAACAACGAGGTCTGTCCGAAACAAGTGAAAGCAATCAGCAATAAGAAGGCTATAAGACAATGTCTTTTGATAAAAAAAGCATCGGCGGACAATGTTTGCGACAATATCCGCTTGATGCCAGTACCTTTTTTGAACGTTTTCATAATATAATATGTGTTTTAATTATCTAAAAATCCAGGAGGGCTAGGTTTCATACTATGAAAACTAAGGTATTTTCTCTAAAAGCCGAACATTGTTTTTCACAAGACCCTATTCCCCTTTTAGATTAATAGCAAAGATAAGAAAAGATATTCACAAAATGACATTTTTATTGAAAAAAGAACATATTCTTTCTCTTTTGTTTTAGCTATGGTTTGAGTGTTCTGAGAAAGCTATGCTGATCTCCGACCATGTAATTTACTATGATATTAGAACCATAAAGGACGTTTAGTCTGAAAAACATCATAAATAATTGTAATTAAAATATTTTTAGTCGAAATTATTTGGGATAATCAATTCTTTCGCTATTTTTGTGGAAACGTAAAATAGAAATTTTCATTTTTATTATATACAATTATGGCTTATAAAATTATCGACATCGAAGGCGTAGGTGAAGTTTACGCAAAGAAATTGATTGAAGCAGGTATCGAAACTCCGGCTCAGTTGTTAGACAAATGTGCAGCTCCTGCAGGTCGTAAGGCTTTGGCAGAAGAGACTGGTATTTCTGGTGCATTGATTTTGAAGTGGACAAATCATGCTGATTTGTTCCGCATCAAGGGTGTTGGTCCTCAGTTCTCAGAATTGCTGGAGGCTGCTGGCGTTGATACAGTAAAAGAATTACGTAACCGTGTTCCTGCAAACTTGCAAGCTAAATTGGAAGAAACCAATGCTGCTAAGAAGTTGGTTCGCCGTGTTCCTGCATTGAAGGAAGTTGTTAAGATGGTTGAACAAGCAAAGGCTTTGGATCCTGTAATGACTTATTGATACGTTAAGGATAAAGATGATAAAAGGCTGTGCAATCCACAGCCTTTTATTTTCTTGTCAATGAATAAGGTTTATCCTCATCTTTCAATCCTCGGTGCTTGTTTGGTGAAGAACTCATCACAAACTCTAACGTACCTCCTTCCAATATGTCCTCATGCGTGAGATATAACTTGGAATAGGGCTTCCCATTTCGTAAAACTGCTTTTACATATCGGTTCTTATCACTGACTCGCGGTGCTTTTATCTCTATAACTCTACTATTTGGTAATATTATTTTGACATAAGGAAGGTATGGTGCTCCTATTACATACTGATCTGTTCCAGGACAGACAGGATAGAACCCCATGGCAGTAAAGAGATACCATGCCGACATCTGTCCGCAGTCGTCATTTCCTCCCAAACCACGGATATCGTTCCGGTACATCCGGTTCAGTACCTCCCGTACCCAATACTGCGTCTTCCACGGTTGTGAGGTCCAAGCGTAGAGGTAAGGGATGTGGTGACTGGGTTCGTTACCATGTACATAACCGCCGATCAGACAATCTTCAGTAATGTCTTCATTGTCCTCGTAGTACTTCTTATCCAATGGCTGTGCGAATAACTGATCAAGTTTCTGAACAAACACCTTATCACCACCCATCAGCTGCATCACCCCGAACACATCGTGAGGAACATGGAACGAGAAGTTGAACGAGTTGCCTTCGATAAACCCTTCCCCATAGGTTTGCCGTACATCAAAATCTTTCTTGAACGTACCATCCTTGTATTTAGGACGGGCAAATCCAATCGTCGGATCATAGATTTTCCGGTAGTTCAACGCTCGTTGGTAGTATTTGTCAGCCACTTCCTGATTGCCGGCATTCAATGCAGTCTGGTAAATGGTCCAGTCGTCGTAACAATATTCTAATGTGGTGGAGGCAGCTGTCGAACTGGTCTCGAAAGGTACATACCCATATTTCAAATAATCCCCGATGCCATCCAGATATTCGACATTCGAGGTCGTAACCATGGCTTTCAAGGCTTCTTCTTTATTGACGTTTGCTCCCTTGGTGATGGCATCTGCCAAGACGGAGGTAGCGTGATAGCCGCTCATGCACCAGTTGTCGTTTGCCATGTGACTCCATATCGGGAGCAATCCGTGAACGCTTTGTTGCTGATGGCGAATCATGGAGAGCACCATGTCACGTTCCTGTTGAGGCTTCAATAACATCAGCAACGGATGCTCGGCACGATACGTGTCCCAAAGGGAGAAGACAGTGTAGTTGGTGAAGTCATCCGCCTGATGGATGTTCTGGTCAAGACCACGATACTTATTGTCCACATCCATATAGACGGAAGGATTGATCATCGTATGATAATAAGATGTGTAGAACATCGTTTTCTGATCGTCGGTGCCTTCCACGTTGATAGTTCCCAGCTCTTTGTTCCAACTCTTTACCGCCTCTTGATGAACGGTTTCGAAGTCTTTGTTGGCTGCCTCAGCATAAAGGTTCTTGAGTGCACCTTCGGTACTTGTTGCCGAGAGCGCTACCTTCACGACCAGTTCAGGATTTTGTTTGGTATCAAACTCGAAAAAGGCCACAACTTTTCTGCCAGCCATCTCAGGAAAGTTCGAATTCACCGGGAATTTTCGCCAAAATCCGTTATATATAATCTTTTGAAAATCTTTATAACCATAGTTCTTTATCGGTTGTGAAAGCGAGATGGCAAAGTATGTATAGTTGGTACGTGCCCATCCGTTGGTGATGCGGTAACCGGTTAGCAAGGTATCGTTTTCTACGCGGAGGCTAGCCCACAAAGTCTTGCCATCGTAATTGTAAATACCATGATTCAGGTCGAGGATGATTCGTCCTTCTTTATCTGAAGGGAAGGAATATTGATGTACTCCTACACGTTTTGTGGCTGTGAGACGTGCTTTGATGTGATAATCGCTCAAAGTTACCTCGTAATACCCAGGACTGGCCTTTTCCGTGTCATGCGAGAAACGGGAACGGTAGCCTTTGTCGGGTGCATCCTCCGTACCCGGATTGAGATATAGCGGACCGTTGGTCGGCATAATCAGAATATCACCTAAGTCGGAATGACCTGTACCACTAAAATGGGTATGGCTGAACCCTACAATGGTAGGATCTTGATACTGGTAACCCGCACAGTATTCGTAGGCCCGTGCTTGATACTTCCCGTTGATATTATGTGGAATGGTATCCGTATCTGGACTGAGTTGAACACCGCCAAAGGGAACACAGGCACCAGGAAAGGTATGACCCATTCCATCCGTTCCGATAATCGGATTTACATACTCCGATTGAGCGAACATCGTCAGTGAAGCGACACAAAAAGTAATTAAAAAGTAGAATCGTCTCATAGTTATTCGTTCGAAAGTGAGTAAGGGAAGTCTGAATCGTTCACACCTCGGTTGGTTGCAGGCTTACTGTCCATTTGGAAGACCAAGGAAGCTCCCTTGAGCAAGTCGAAATGGTTGAGATAATTTTTCGTATAAGCCTTTTTGTTATAGGTCATGGAACGTATGTAACGGTTCTCATCACTGTTGTCAGGAGCGGTGATGGTGATTTTATTTCCGTTCTCCAACGAGATGGTTGCTTTCTTGAAATATGGAGCACCTAACACATACTGCTCGGATGTCGGACAAACAGGATAGAATCCCAAAGCCGTGAAGACATACCAGGCAGAAGTCTGGCCGTTGTCCTCATCACCACAATAGCCGTCTGGAGTTGCGAAATACAAGCGGTTCATCACTTCGCGGAGCCAATATTGTGCTTTCCAAGGTTGGCCGGCATAGTTATACAGGTAGATCATGTGCTGTATCGGCTGGTTGCCGTGAGCATAGTTTCCGAAGTTCATAATCTCCATCTCACGGATTTCATGAATAACACCACCGTAATAACTGTCGTCAAAGACTGGTGGAACCTGGAAAACGGAGTCCAACATATTGACAAACTCTGTTTTTCCTCCCATCAGGTTAATCAATCCTTGGATATCGTGGAATACCGACCAAGTATAATGCCAGCTGTTGCCTTCAGTGAACGCATCGCCCCACTTGAACGGGTTGAAAGGAGACTGGAACTGTCCATCCTGATTCTTTCCTCGCATAAGCTTATGGGTCGTGTCGAACACGTTTTTATAATTCTGGCTGCGTTGCTTGTAGATGGCAATTTCTGATTCTGGACGACCCAACTTCTTTCCCATCTGATAGATGCACCAGTCATCGTAGGCGTATTCCAAAGTGCGTGCCACATTCTCGTTGATGTTCACATCGTATGGGATATAACCTAATTTATTGTAGTAATCGTAACCTAATCGTCCAGTCGACCTGACAGTTGGATGTACGCTATTGGTACCATTTATCAGTCCTTCGAACATCTTGTTTGCATCCGACTTTGTCACGTTCTTGATAAAGGCATCTGCAACAATCGAAGCCGAATTGTTGCCCACCATACAATTGCGGTGACCTGGACTTGCCCATTCTGGGAAGAAGCCACTTTCAAGATAAGTATTCAGCAATCCTTCCTGCATCTTCTCACCCATCGAAGGATAGATGAGGTTGATGAAAGGGAAGAGACAGCGGAAAGTATCCCAGAACCCGGTATCGGTGAACATATAGCCGGGCAACACCTTTCCGTTATACGGACTATAGTGGATAGGTTTGCCATCCTCGTCATATTCGTAGAACATCCGTGGGAAAAGAATGGAACGGTAATAACAAGAGTAGAACGTGCGGAGACGATCGACATCCTCATCCTCCACTTGGATACGACTTAACGCTTCGTTCCAAGCATCTCGTGCGGCTGCCTTCGTTTGTTCAAAGTTCTTTCCGTCCAGTTCCTTCATATTTCGTTCTGCCTGCTCAAGGCTGATGAACGAAGAAGCGACACGGGCATGAACCTGTTCGCCTTTTCGTGTCATAAAGCCGATGGCGGCACCAGCATGATTGGCTTTCAACTCCAGTTGATCATCAACAAGGTCACCTCCTGCCCAAACCTTATGGAAGGAGAAAGGTTTGTCGAACACGATAACGAAATAGTTCTTGAAGTTAGCAGGTACACCACCACTGTTGCGGGTGTTATAACCGATAATCTTATTTTCCGAAGGGATAATCTTTATATATGAGCCACGGTCGTAAGCATCCACCACGATGTAGGCTTGTTTTTCCTCAGGGAAATTGAAGCGGAAGTATGCACAACGTTCAGTGGTAGTGAACTCCGTTGTCATATTATATTCGGACAAATAAACACTGTAATAATATGGCGTAGCCTTTTCTGCTTTATGTGAGAACCAGGAAGCACGGTCATCTTCCTTGATTTTCAGTTTTCCTGTCATAGGCATGATGGAGAACTGTCCGTAATCGTTGATCCACGGACTAGGGCGGTGGGTTTGTTTGAATCCACGAATCTTATCCGAAGCATAGGTATATGACCATCCGTCACCCATCTTTCCTGTTTGTGCCATCCAGAAATTCATTCCCCAAGGCACTGAGACAGTAGGAGTAGTATTACCATTGGAAAGAGATATTTTAGAATCCGTTCCCATCAAGGTGTTTACGTAATCAACAGGTTGTTTGTCATTCTTTGCCTGAAGTGTGATGCAACAAAGAGAGATTGCACACATCAAAAGCCACATTCTTTTCATATCTTTCTTGTTATTTTTGTTTGCTATGAAGCAAAGATACAAACTTTTATTTTCAAATTTTCTTACTTGTTATTCATATTTCTCAAGATATCGAGTGTTTTTCTCCAATTGAACAGTTACTATCTTCTTTTGGTCATTTTATAGTGT
>CAMVLL010000017.1 GCA_947168315.1 uncultured Bacteroidota bacterium
TAATTGGAAGTTTATCTGGATCAATGCCGGATCGGCAAAGATGACTTTGCAACAATCTACACATAACGGACGGCCTGTGTACCGGACAGAGTTGAAATCGTACACGAACAAAACCATCGACCGTTATTTTAAGATGCGTGATACATTGATAAGTGTTACAACACCCGATTTAGAACCGTTGTTCTTCCAAAAAAAAGCAGAGGAAGGTAAGCATTATACCATTGATGAAGTTTGGTTCTCTTACCGAAATAAGAAATGCATCGTAAAGCAAGAACGTCGTCAGTTGGGTAAGGAAACACTCTCCGATTATAAGGAAAGTGATCAATGTGTGTTCGATATGCTGAGCATTCTTCTTCAAGCACGTTCTTTCGACCCTACTCATTATGAGGTGGGAGATAAGATTTTGTTCCCGATGGCTACCGGTAAGCAAGTGGAGGACCAGACTCTTATCTATCGTGGAAAGAAAAATTTTGAGGCAGAGGATGGCGTGAAATATCGCTGCCTTGTCTTTTCATTGGTCGAGTACAGAAAAAACAAAGAAAAAGAAGTCATCACGTTTTATGTAACGGATGACTTAAATCATTTACCTGTTCGCTTGGATCTTTATTTGAACTTCGGATCAGCCAAAGCTTTTCTTTCAGAAATCAAAGGCAACAGGCATCCTCTAACGTCCATCATCAAGGATTAAACCTTGATGAAGATACGTTGCTTGTACATCCAACGAAGGATCAGGAATACGATCAAACAGCCTCCAAAGGTCAGCCATGCTCTGTAACCAGCATCGCCCAAATATTGTTTGAGACCATAACTAACGGATTCGACAACACTTCGGAAGTTGACATATTCTCCAATCATATACGCTACGATGGAGTTCATACCGTAAATCTTCAGCCAGTTCAGTCCTTTGCTCCATCCCAAGCAATCTACGACGAAGTAGAATAAGGCCATCAATAAGAAACTGATTCCACCAGCAAACAGTGTCATACTACAAGTCCAGATATGTTTGATGATCGGCATTTGGATACTCCAAACCAGGCCGGCAACTGTCAAGACAACGCCCACGATTAATAAGATAAGGCTAGTCTTAAAGCGATCGGACTTCCCATTTTTCATGATTTGTCCGGCAAACGCACCTAACATAACGGTTACGCCGAAGGTTAAGCTACTCCAGATCCACGTATATTCAGGATCTCCGCAGAAACGCCCCATAATCAGTTGGTCTACTTTGTAGGCGAAGTTGCCTGTTGGAGTCCAGTCTCCGTAGAAGGTCATAGGAATCCAATATATTATAAGGAGAAGGAGGGTAGCAAGAATTTGTCCTTTCCATTTGAAATTTGTCAGGATAAATGCACTTATGACATAACCAGCACCGATAGCCTGCAATGTGTTCACGTAAAGATGGACATCATTCGGATCCAATCCCAAAAGATTTCCTTGTCCAATCATACCTAAGATGAAAAGGATAATGAAACGTTTGATGACTTTTCTCCAAAGAGCACTAGGATTGTTTTTGTATTTGCTCAAAGAGAAAGGCATTGCCGCACCGGCCATGAACATGAAGAGTGGCATGACCATATCCCAGCAACGGAATCCTTCCCATGGCTCATGACTGAACTGATACATGATAGGTTTTAAAGCAGGCCAATCCAAGGCCCGTGCTATTCTCATGAAAACTGGTTGGAAGAAAACCAACATAAACAAATCAAATCCGCGAAGGATATCAAGCGATGCGAGACGACCCGCAAAAGTCTGAGAAGTGTTTTTATTCATAATGAGTAATTTATTTACCCAAAGATAAGAACTATTTGATAAATTTTTTCATTATATCATGTTTTTTTGATGATTTGTATGGGAAAATTAGGGCAATAATAAAAAAGATATTACTTTTAGAAAATTATTTTTGTAAAAATATAATCACCATGAAAAAAACATTATTTTTGGCTGTTTCGCTCTTTATGAGCTTATCTATGTTTGCGCAGCAAGCGTTATGGGATCGTGCTCCAGTTGTTTCACCGGAAATCCATGCGGATAATACCGTTACTTTCCGTCTGAAAGCTCCTAAGGCTGTTAGTGTACAAGTTGTAAGTGATTTTGGTCGTGCTGAAATGAAAGAGACAAAGGATGGTGTTTGGGAATATACGACACCGAATCCTCTTCCATCTGAATTGTACAGTTATGCTTATATCGTTGACGGACTTAAGATGTTGGACCCAGCTAATATCCAAGTGAATCGTGACGTTGCAACATTGAGTAATATCTTCTTTATCGGAGGAGGCCAAGGAGATTTATATAAGGTAAACGATGTTCCTCACGGAACGGTATCTAAGATTTGGTATGATAGCCCAACATTGGGAATGAAACGTCGTTTGACAGTTTACACACCTGCAGGTTATGAGACAAGTGGTCAACGTTATCCAGTGTTCTACTTATTGCATGGTGCTGGTGGTGACGAGGAAGCATGGATGACATTAGGTCGTGCTTCTCAGATCCTGGATAACCTGATTGCACAGGGCAAGGCAAAACCGATGATTGTGGTGATGACCAATGGAAATGCCAATCAGGAAGCTGCTCCTGACCAATCGGCAGATCGAAAAGATAAAGAAGGCAACTCTCAAAGAATGATGCAAGGCGCATTCGAACAATCATTCCCAGATGTCATGAAGTTTATCGAGAAGAATTATCGGACGATAAATAAGAAGTCAGCTCGTGCTATCGCAGGTTTGTCGATGGGTGGTTTCCATACATTGCATATCTCGAAGTATTATCCTGACTCGTTTGATTATGTAGGCTTGTATTCGGCAGCAATCTTCCCAAGACAAGATTCTGATTCTCCGGTATATAAAGATATGGAGGGTAAGTTAAAGGCTCAGTTCGCAAAGAAACCAGCTTTATATTATATCGCTATCGGAAATCAGGATTTCTTGTATAAGGCAAATGAAGAGTTCCGTCAATTATTAGATAAGAATGGTTTGAAGTATGTTTATAAGGAGACAGGAGAAGGACATATCTGGAAGAACTGGAGAATCTATCTGTCTGATTTCGCACCTCGTTTGTTTAAGTAAAATTTATATCATAAAAGATGAAGGCGGGCATTTGCCCGCCTTCTTTGTTGGTAGCCCCGAGCAGAATCGAACTGCTATCTAAAGTTTAGGAAACTTCTATTCTATCCGTTGAACTACAAGGCCATCATTCTGCCTGCAAAGTTACTTCTTTTTGTCGATTAATTGCTATAGAATCAGAAATAAATTGCTCTTCAAAAATAAAAGAAAAAGTTTTCAACCAAAAAGATAAAAATATCTGCTCAAAAGGGAGTATATGTACTAATTTTATTAAATTTGTGGCGTCTAAAGAAAGACTAAAACTAAAATTTAATTAATATTTAAGACTTATGTTAAAAAGAATGCGAATTTTCTTGGCAGTCATTGTAATGATGGTTGCTGCGTCAGTAAACGCACAGGTTACCACCTCAACATTGAGTGGTAAGGTCGTTGACGCAAATGGAGAAGCCGTTATTGGTGCTACTGTACAGGCAACTCACATGCCTTCAGGTACTCATTACGGAACAATCACAAACATGGATGGACTTTATACGATCCAAGGTATGCGTACAGGTGGTCCGTATAAAGTTGAGATTTCCTATATAGGTTATCAAACTGTTAACTATCCGGATGTAACCTTGCAACTTGGTGAAATCTACAACTTGAACACTACTTTGAAGGAATCTTCAGCAGTTTTGGACGAAGTTGTTGTCATCGCTACTCGTTCAAAGTTCTCGAATGAGAAGACTGGTGCATCTACCAACATCTCAAATGCTCAGATTGCAGCTGTTCCTACAGTGAACAGAAGTATTTCTGATATTGCCCGCCTTTCACCGTATGCAAACGGTATGGGATTTGCCGGTGGTGATGGTCGTTCCACTAACTTCACATTGGATGGTGCGAACATGAATAACAACTTTGGTTTGAGTGATGCTCTTCCTGGTGGTGGAAATCCTGTTTCTATGGATGCTATCGAGGAAATTCAGGTAGTTGTTTCTCCATTCGATGTTCGTCAGACAAACTTTATCGGTGGTGGTATTAATGCTATTACTAAGTCTGGTACAAATACTTTCAAGGGTACAGCCTATACTTATCAATATAATGAGCATTGGCGTGGTAATAAGATTGATGGCACAGACTTGGGCGAACGTGATAAAGATAGAAAACACGTTTATGGTTTTACATTAGGTGGCCCGGTTATCAAGGATAAATTATTCTTCTTTGTTAATGCTGAATATCAAAAAATTCCAAATACTATTGTAGATTGGAAGGCTTCAACTGATGGTAATCCTGATCCTGTTAACTATATCTCTCGTGCTTCAGTTTCTGATTTACAGACTGTTTCAGACTTCGTTAAGCAGAAATACGGATATGACACAGGTTCTTTCACGGATTTCCCTGCAGATGAAAGCAATTTCAAGATTTTGGGACGTATCGACTGGAACATTAATGATAATCACCGTTTAGCAGTCCGTTATAATAAGACTTCTAATGCACAGTGGAATCCGACAAATCCTACCTCAAGTGATATTAATCGTTTGTCACAGGGCCGTATTAGTGCTTATGGTATGGCTTATGCAATGAGCATGTACAAGCAGGAAAGAAATTTCTCATCTCTGTCTGCTGATTTGAATAGCCGTTTCGGAGATAAAATTTCGAATCAGTTATTACTGACCTATTCTCATACAGCTGATCCGCGTAGTTATGATTCTGCAGATTTCCCATTTGTAGAAATCATGAAGGACAACAATCCATATATTACCTTAGGTACTGAAGTTTATTCTTTCAATAATAATATTGAAAATAATGTTTTCAATATTATCGACAACTTTACGGCTTTCCTTGGTAGTCATAAACTTACTGCTGGTTTAAGCTTTGAACATCAGATTGCTAAAAACAACTACATGCGTGGCGGTACTGGTTATTACCGTTATGGAAGTATGGCTGATTTTATGAATGGCGCAGCTCCTATTGGTTATGAATTAGCTTATGGTTATGAGGGTAATTTAAGACCATCAGCACAGGTTTCTTTCAATCAATTTGGCCTTTATGTTCAAGATGAATGGACTGTTTCTGATAGATTGAAGTTGACTGGTGGTATTCGTTTCGACGAAATCGTTTTCAACAATAATGACTTGTTGACAAATAAGGCATTGCTGGATGTTAATTTCGGTGGCCGTCATATTGATACTGGCAAGTGGTCAGATTCTAATATTCAAGTATCTCCTCGTGTAGGTTTCAGCTGGGATGTCTTCGGAGACAAGACATTAAAAGTACGTGGTGGTACAGGTTTATTCGCTGGTCGTTTGCCTTTAGTTTACTTCGTAAATATGCCGGGTCAGTCGGGTATGTTCCAAGCTAACCCTGTTTACAAAGCTGGAAGTGCTGAGTTGGAAAAATTAGCTGGAGGCTTAATTCCTGATGTCGCTGGACAAGTTTCGAGATTAGGCTTGCCAAATCAACCAGGAAATGGAGTTATCTTAAAACAATATTATGCAGGTGTTGATAAGAGCTTTAAAATGCCACAAGTGTGGAAAACTTCTTTAGGCGTTGACTATCAATTACCAGTTTCTTTCCCATTAACAATAACCGGTGAATTTACTTATACAGATAATATTAATACTATCTACTTGGATAACTATAATATTAATAACAGCACATTGGGTAATTTTGATGGTTTGGACAAACGTGTAAAATATCCAAGTGCAAGTGTTTACCAGTATAATACTGCTATGCAGGCAGCAACAGTCTTAAGAAATACCTCTAAGGGTTATGGATGGACTGGAAATATTACCATCACTGCAGAACCTGTAAAAGACTTAAAGTTGATGGCAGCATATACACACACTGTTATGAAGGAATTGACAGGTATGCCGGGCTCAAACGCAAATGCTGCATGGTCAGGTATTCCTACAGTTAGTGGTCCTAACTTCTTGGGTCTCCACTCATCTCAGTATGTTAAACCTGATCGTGTCATCGCTTCTGCTTCTTATACATTGAAGAAGAATTCACATTTCAGTCTCGTATATTCTGGCTTCTCAGCAGGTGTTTGGAGCTGGCAGTATACAAATGATATGAATGGTGATGGTGTTTCTTATGATTTGATGTACATTCCTTTGGATGTTAATGAACTTAACTTTAAGAATGAAGCCGATCGTGCTGAATTCTGGAAGTTCTTGGAGCAAGATTCTTACATGAAGAATCATAAAGGTAAATATGCAGCAGCTTATGAAACATATGCTCCTTGGGTACATCGTTTTGATTTCCGCTTCGCTCAAGACTTCTCTGTTAAAGTGGGTAATACAAAACACGCGCTCGAACTTAGTGTAGATATCATGAATATTGGTAACTTGTTTAACTCTAAGTGGGGCGTAATGAAGAATATGAGTACTTGTAACTCTGGTAAGATCTTGAAGTATGAAGGTGTTAATACTTTGAATCAACCTGTTTACTCATTATGGCGTGATTCTAAGGGCAATGCTCCTACAAAGACATGGGAATATAATCATAACGATTCTCAGTGCTGGCAGTTGCAGATTGGTGTTAAGTATATCTTCAATTAATCCAATCATAGATAAAGCAGAAGAGGCGTGCTAACAGGCACGCCTCTCTTTTGTTATATAAGGGAATCTTATTCTTGATAGTCAATCCAGACTTTCATCTTTCCTGCTTCACGGTTGTCCCAAGCATAATAAGGAATTAGGTTGATTGTCTTGTCCTCATCTTTTGCTGTGATTTTCACAATACCATCCAACAGGGTCGCGTCAAATTGTGATTCTAAAGCACTCTTTGTGGATAAGGTTAACTGATCGAAATCAGTTGGGTTGTCAGTCTCTTCCATGCAGTAAACCAATGGTCCACGTTGGATAGCACGCTTGCCTACATCTTGTTTTACTCTTGGATCTGCTTGTTTCAGCACAGCAGGCATCTCGATGTTCAATGTAATCACATCACCTTGCTTCCATTGACGTTCCAGTACAGCATATCCTTTATACAAGTTTGGCTGATTGATGGCTTCTCCATTGACAGCCAGCGAATAGTTCTCGCACCATTCCGGGATACGCATGCGAATCTCTTTTTTAACAGACGACGCCAGTTCATCAATGGTCATTTTTACCTGTCCTTCCCATGGAACTTGCGATTCCATCGACACTTTCATGTCTTTCTTGCCTAATTTTACATTGGCCTTGTTGCCGATATATAAGTTCACCCAAAGTGCATCATCCGATGTGCCATAGATATAATTCCCGATGGATGGGAGGAATCGTGAAATCTGACTAGGACAGCAAGCGCATCCGTACCATGCCTGACGGTGATGATTCCCTTTCGATTCCAATGGATTCACGTAAAAGAACAAATCACCTCTTAGTGAGATGCCGGCCAATGCACCATTATATAAAGCTTTTTCCAAAACATCTACATACTTTGAATCGCCCGTCAGTTGGTTCATCCGATGATTCCAGAGCACCATACCCACTGAGGCGCAAGTCTCACAGTAAGCTTCTAGATTAGGCAGATCATAGTCGGTGGTGAAACCCTCGTTATGAGCAGAGGAGCCGATACCACCTGTGATATACATATTGCGAAGAACGACATCATCCCATAACCGATGAAGGGCAGCGATGTAACCAGTATCTTGTTTCAGTGCTGCTACGTCAGCCATTCCACAATATAAATACATACATCTCACTGCATGACCGCTGATCTTTTGCAAATCACGTACTGGGATAGCATCTTGATAGTATTCCGGATGCCACGTTCCTTCTGTGCCCATTGATCCATAGCCGTGTCCACGTTCTTCTAACAACCAATTGGCGAAGTCCAGATATTTCTCCTCATTTGTTACTTGATAGAGCTTGACTAATGCCAACTCAATCTCTTCATGACCAGGCACCCAGTTCCGCTTTCCAGGTCCAAAAACACTCATCATGTGGTCAACCATTCGGATACAAACGTCCAGCATCTTGCGTTTGCCCGTTGCTTGGTAGTATGCGACAGCAGCCTCAATCATGTGTCCGGCACAATACATTTCATGTTTGTCCATGTTGCTCCAACGTTTGTCCAACCCCGTCAACGTATAAAAAGTGTTGATGTAACCGTCGGGTTGCTGAGCAGCGGCAAACTTATCAATCCATTCATCCGTCTTTGCCTCTAGAGTAGCATCAGGATGATTGATGAGGCTGTAAGCCATACCTTCCACAGCCTTGTATACATCGGAATCATCAAAGAAAATGCCCGAATGTTCTCCTTCTCCTTTGGCCGCATTCTCAAAGTTGCGGATACGACCAGTCTGGTTCTCTATTTGATCGATGCAGACAGGTAAGGTTACGGAAGTATGCCGTTCCAATCTTGGCGACCAGAAATTGTCTGTGATTTGTACCTTTGAGAAGTCGACTTGATTGATTTTCTTCAAAGAAGCTTGCTTCTCAGTACACGCTGTTAGACAGATAATACTTGATAATACGAATAATAGTTTTTTCATGGTATTGTATAAATGTGTAATCAAATAATTTATTCAGACAGTTTATAGTCGCCAGCTTCTTCTGTGACCACTTTTTGTAGTTCTTCCAATGTCTTGGCGGCACCATCAAACTCTACTGTCGCAACAGGAGGGTCTAAGGTTACTGTGGCTTTTACGCCTTCAATACTGTTCAATGCTTTTTCAACATGCATGCGACAGTGCATGCACATCATTCCATCAACTTTAAATTCCTTTTTCATAACTGTGTTATTTATTGTTTTTTGATTAATCTCTATGTCGTCTCCTATTTCCTTCCTTTTCAGTAATAAACTGTTGCAGACCACACTCACACTGCTGAAGGCCATGGCAATTCCACCAATCATTGGATTTAACAAGAATCCGTTAATGGGATATAGGACTCCTGCTGCTATTGGTACAGCTATCAGATTATAGAAGAAAGCCCAAAACAGGTTCTGTCGGATGGTTTGAGTCGTAAGCTTAGAAAGTTTGAGGGCTTCTGGTATCTTGGTGAGGTCGGACGAGATGATTGTCATCTTCGACACGTTCATGGCGATATCGCTGCCGTTTCCCATGGCGATGCTTAAATCTGCTTGAGCAAGGGCAGCACTGTCATTAATCCCGTCACCTACCATGGCGATTCTATGTCCGGCAGCCTGTTCCTGCTTGATGTGATATACCTTATCTCCTGGTAACGTATTAGCTTGATAGGTATCAATGCCTGCTTGCTTAGCAATAGCTTTTGCTGTATTTTCGTTGTCACCAGTCAACATGATGACACGGATCTTTGCATCTTGCAAGTTTCGAATAGCTTTGATTGAACTCTCCTTGATGCGGTCGCTTATTCCGAGAATAATTTGGGCTTCCTCATTTTGTGCGAACCAGATGATTGTTTCTGCCCGTTGCATCATTTTTTCGGCAGCCAACTCCAATTCTACAGTAATGTGGACACCTCTTTCCTCCATCAATTTATGATTTCCTATAAGGAGACGGTCCTGTCCATATTTACCCTCAATCCCTTTTCCTGGAATATTCTCGAAATTTTCGATGACAATATCTTGTGTATTTAGCTTTCTTTCTTGATGAATATGTGAAACGATGGCATCTGCCAGAGGATGTTCGGAAAGGCTCTCCATCTTGCCGAGAAGTAGTTCTGCCTTTTCGGGGTCAGAGAGAATCGTTTGAAATGATGAGACCTTAGGTTTTCCTTCGGTAATGGTACCTGTCTTATCCAAAACGACGGTGTCAATTTGTTTGGCAATTTCCAAGCTCTCAGCATCTTTAATTAAGATACCGTGCTCTGCACCTTTCCCGATACCAACCATGATAGCGGTTGGCGTGGCTAGCCCTAAAGCGCAAGGACAAGCAATGATGAGGACGGTGACAAGGGCAAGTATGCCGTGTGAGATACCATTTGTTTGATCAAAGAATAACCAACAAAGACAGGTGATAATGGCAATGCAGATAATGGTAGGTACAAAGATAGATGCTACCTTGTCGACCAATTGTTGTACTGGTGCCTTACTGCCTTGTGCATCTTGAACCATACGGATTATCTTGGCAAGCAAAGTGTCAGAACCTACTCTCTCCGCTTTAAATCTGAAACTACCTTTTTGGTTCAGAGTACCTGCAAAGACTTTGCTTTCAACGGATTTATGAACGGCGATAGGTTCACCGCTGAGCATACTTTCGTCCACATACGATGATCCTGAAGTAACTATTCCATCGACAGCTATCCGCTCGCCTGGTTTGACGAGGATGATATCTTCAGGTTGTATCAGTCGGATAGGGATGATTCGTTCCTCATTGTCCTTGATGACCGTGACCGTTTTAGGTTGCAAACCCATGAGATTTTTGATGGCAGAAGCCGTATTCCCCTTTGCCTTCGCTTCTAAAAGTCGGCCTAGAAGAATAAAGGCGATGATCATTGCAGCAGATTCAAAGTAAATGTGCGGAACGATGCCTCTAGATAGCCATACTTGTGGAAAACAGAGATTGAAAAGACTGAAAAGGTAGGCAATGCCAGTACTACTAGCTACCAACGTATCCATGTTCGAAGTGCCATGCCGAAGCTGTTTCCATGCGTTGACAAAGAACAGACTACCCATTCCAAAGACAACAGGTGTAGCTAATAACCACATGATGACACCTGCATATTTCCTGTCGTTGAAAAACATGCTGATGGCCATGATGGCTGCAGATAGGATAAAGGCAAGAATCGTTCTCCGTTTCAATGACAGGTAAGAAGCTTTCCGTTGTTTCTCCAATTCATCCATCTCATCTTCTTTCTCTATAAAGAGATCGTATCCGGCATCTTGAACTGCTTTTTGAAGAATTTCCGGTGAGGTGATAGCAGCATCATACTCTACTGTTGCTGTAGCAGCAGCATAGTTCACGGCAGCGTTGCACACACCTTTTTGTTTGTTCAATGTCTTGTCAACTCGGGCTGCACAAGAGGCACAGCTCATCCCCATGACAGGAAAAGATTCTTTTATCAAATGGTTCTCGTCCATAGATGAATTGATTATCAAAGTTAAAGTTACGGAAAAAACGAGAGAAAAGAAAAAGAGAAGCTTATTTTTCTTTTTTGAGAGGGATTATTAAGAATAAAGGAGCCTCATTGAGGCTCCTTTACTATGATGATGTGTTTTTTTTATTTTACAAAGCAAGCGTTGTTCAGATAATCCATACTTGCTTGCAGACGTTCGAACTGCTTGCCACTGTTGGTGTCCTCGATTTCTACCCAGAAATACTTCAAGCCGTTAGCATAGAACTGGTTGAAGATATTTTCGAAGTTCATCATACCAGATGCACCCAAAACCATGCGGTCCTTTATGTGCAACATCTTGATGCGGTCAGCACGTTTTCTCAGATATTCAACAGGATCGTTTTGTCCCATCACTGTCCAATAAACGTCCATCTCGAAAATAACGTTTGCAGGGTCAGTGTTGGCCATCATCAAATCGATAATTTGAGTTCCTTCAGTTTGGTCGAAGATGGTACCGAAAGCAGCTTTTGTACCACCAGGAACTACCTTTGCAAATTCCATGTTATGGTTGTGGTATCCGAATTGCAAGCCTGATTTCTTAACAGTTTCACCAGAGAGGTTCATGATTTCACAGAAACTCTTTACAGCCTCTTCGTTAGGAAGAATCGGCATCATCGGCTCAACCAGGAATTCTACACCTAATTTAGCATGGTCATCAGCAATCTTCTTCCAAGATTCGATGATATCATTCTTCATGCTTGCTGAGAAGGCGCCGTCTGAGCCCTTGTTTTCTTTACCAGCTACACCAGCAAACAACTGAGGTGGGTTAACATGTGAACTGATAATCTTCAAGCCAGCATCTTCAGCCATCTTCTTGAATTCCATCATTTCTACACCGCCAATCTTACTGTCGGCTGCATTGTAACCTGCCAACTCCAGATTGTCGATACCCATATCCTTAATCCGTTTGAAGTTAGCAGCCAAGTCGCCTGCATAAAGTTCCGGGCCTAAGGTATAAATTTGCAGACCGATGGTCTTGTGAGCTTTGACAGTTTCTGTCTTCTCTTTTGGTGTACAACCGACTAATGCTCCTGCTGTAAGCACGGAAGCAGTTTTCAAAAAATCTCTTCTAATCATGGTGAATAATTTTAGTTATGAAAATTTGCTATAAATTTAGAATTAATAATTGAAAAACGATAGGAAATAGCCGTTTTTTTCTTCTTCTTCACCGATTTTTAGGTATAAGGTTATGGAAACGGTACCCGATACCCAACATTAAATAGTTTGGATCTTTAAAGTTTTGAAGGTTATAGCCAACATTCAGGTACATGTCGCTCGTCATGTTTACCTTCAATGCCAACACTTGGTACCAGCCTTTCAAATCCTTTCCTTTACGGAGGATGTTTGCTCCGACGCCAAAGTTAATACTGAAGTAAGGCATTACATATTCCATTCTTCCAGAGAGTCCCATTGCTATCTGATGACTAAATGAGGGGTGCAAGAAATATATTTTTGTTACCCCCACCTGTGTGTCTTTTGATTTATCCTCACGAACATCGGTACTGTGATCGTAGATGCCATCCACGGAGAATCCTGTCTTGAACCGATAGCTCCAGTTGTACATCGGACTGAAATTAAATCCAGCTACTGCAAATTTTTCTGGTACTGCTACGTGATCGTTTCCAATGTAAATGCCCTTCCGCCGGAAAGAGCCGAATAAAAGAAGATCATAACTGAAATGCCGTGGAAAGTCTGGAATATCAGCGAATGTTTGTTTAGATTCGTTCAGATTCCGATCGAAGAAGTATGAGAAACCAATCTTGACGGCTCCCGTATTGACGCCAGCATTAGGAAATTTAGTATTTCCGTTCGAAAAATGTGAAAGTGAAATGCCCGTGTTCAAGTCAACATAGCGTGACAGTGTCCATGCCAGATAAGTATTGATATTCATGTACGCATTGACTCTCGAACCGATGACAGTATTGTAAATGTTAGTTTTATTATTATAAGGATGCCAACCGAACGAAAGCCCAAAATTCCATTCGTAGTTTAAGGAAACGAAGGGACTAAGTTTTCCTATTCTGCCACCATGAAATAGATAAACACTTAGTGGATTTCCCAACTCTTCCTTAAAACCCAGTGTTTGGTATGCGATGCCGACGCCCTGGTAGGAGCCTGGAAAGATGCGGTCTAAGGTCGATTCCGGTTTAAACCGACGGCCATATTTCAGGTGGACGGCATTGCTGAAGCCAGCGTTCTTCATGTCTAAGTTATCTCTCTTGAAGAATCGGTTCGATTTGAAAACGAACCCAGGGTGCTCTTCCACGGAAACAAAAGGGATGTACTGCTTCAGACTGTCTTTAGGGGTGGCAAAAAGAAAAGACATTGGTATCCAGAAACAGATGCCAATGAGTACGAAGAATTTTTTTACCTCAATGTCTTTCATCTTTTGCAGTATATGTAAATGCAAATATAAGACTTCTTTGAGGATTTTAGATGAAAAAGGATTAGATTTTCTTAGTCGTTTTGGGGTGTTAATCCAAATAACCTGCTTTCTTCAGCTCACGTGCAACGAGTTCTAACTCCTTGTACCATGCTTCACCGAACTTCTGGATAAGAGGCTCTTTTAAGAATTTGTATACTGGTAAATCTTCCTTTTCTCCTAGAACAACGGCGGCTTTGCAAACATCCCATCGATTGTAGTTGAGTGCACTGAAAGCACCGCGTTTCTTGACACGAATAGGGTAGAGAAAACATGAAATGGGTTTGCAAAACTTGATTTTCCCTTGGCGATAGGCTTTCTCCAGTGCACAGAAACAACATCCATGTTCATCGTAACAAGTAAAAGCACAGTCTTTACCATTGACAATTGAGGTGACCAGTTCACCTTCTTTATCAACGTAAGCAACGCCTTGCTTATTGATGATGCCACGCGCCTTCAGTGACAAGTCGTTCCAGATGACAGGCAATGCTTCCTCGATGGCGGCTATCTCCTCCAACTCAACAGGCGCTCCTGCATCACCCTCGATACAGCAAGCTCCTTGGCATGCTTGTAAGTCACAAAGGAATTTCTCTTTGAAGATATCAAGGGAGACGACGACGTCGCCTACCTCTACCATATTTGCACCCATTTTGATATAAATTAATCCGGATAAAGCAGTACCGAACAGTGCTTTATCCGGATAATAAAAGTGATAATGATTTATTTGTCTGAGATCAGGTCATTTCCAGTCATGTCCTTCGGTTGTGGCAACCCCATGACATGAAGGATAGATGGAGCTACGTCGGCCAGCACACCGTTCTTCACCTTTGCATCCTTGTTAGTCGTCACGTAAACGAAAGGTACTGGGTTCAGTGAGTGAGCTGTGTTAGGAGTTCCATCTTCATTAAGTGCATGATCGGCATTACCGTGGTCAGCAATGATGATGACTTCATAGTCGTTTGCCTTTGCAGCTTCGACAGTATCTTTGACACAAGCATCGATAGCAACACATGCCTTTTCTATAGCCTCGTAAACTCCAGTATGGCCTACCATATCACCATTAGCGTAATTTACTACGATGAAATCGTACTTTTTCGAGTTGATGGCATCTACCAGTTTGTCCTTAACCTCATAAGCACTCATCTCTGGTTTTAAGTCATAAGTAGCAACCTTTGGAGAAGGGACTAAGATACGGTCCTCTCCGTTAAATGGAGCTTCGCGGCCACCGTTGAAGAAGAAAGTAACGTGTGCGTATTTCTCTGTCTCGGCAATGTGCAATTGTTTCTTATCATTGTTGGAGAGGTACTCAGCCAGTGTGTTCTCCACATCCTGTTTGTTGAACAAGATATGAACACCTTCGAACGAAGCATCGTACGGAGTCATACAATAATACTGTAGGCCAGGGATGGTGTGCATGCCTTCCTCTGGCATATCTTTCTGAGTGAGGACAATGGTCAATTCTTTAGCACGGTCGTTACGATAGTTGAAGAAGATCACTACATCACCTTCCTTGATGCGACCGTCAACATTTGCGTTAACCAGCGGTTCCATGAATTCATCTGTATCCTTGTTCTCTTCAGTATCACGCTCATAGCAACCAAGAACAGCTGCTACCATGTCGGTCTCCTGTCTTCCCTTACCATAAATGAGTTGGTCGTAAGCCACTTTGATTCGGTTCCAACGTTTGTCGCGGTCCATAGCATAGAAACGACCGATGATTGATGCGATATGAGCACCTGTCTCTTCGCAAACCTTTGTCAAAGACTCGATGTAAGTTACACCACTCTTCGGGTCGGTGTCACGGCCATCCATAAAGCAATGAACATAGGTCTTCTCAGCAACGCCATATTCCTTAGCGATACTCACCAATTTGAACAGATGGTCCAAAGATGAGTGAACACCACCGGTTGAGGTTAATCCCATGATGTGAACGCCACAGCCTTTCTCCTTGGCGTATGAATAAGCCGAGATGATTTCAGGGTTCTGCATGATGCTGTTGTCTGCACATGCACGATTGATCTTTACCAAATCCTGATAAACGATTCGACCGGCACCAATGTTTAGGTGTCCAACCTCTGAGTTACCCATCTGACCATCGGGTAGTCCAACGTTTTCGCCACAAGCCAGCAATTGTGAGTTTGGATATTGTGCCAACAAACTATCCCAATAAGGAGTCGGAGTACAATAGATGACATCATCTTTTCCACGGTCACCAATTCCCCAACCATCAAGAATCATTAATAGTGCTTTTTTAGCCATAATATTGTATGTATTTATAGATTATTCGATCAGTCTGCTTTTTACGACTGCAAAAATAATGCAAATTGGGGGCATTACGAAATGAATCTTTCATTTTCTCAACTTAACAAATTGGTATTTATTGTTTTTTAAATAAATGTCTGGATGTGCGAAAGATTTTCAATCATTGTTATTAACTTATTTTTCTTTATTTTCGTGTTGAAAAACATTCGTGTTGAATTGCTCGTTTCTGATAAATATGTTTTCTTTGTATAACTTATATCAAAAACAACATTTATGAAACATCCAAAGATAGGTATTCGCCCAACCATTGACGGTCGTCAAGGTGGCGTTCGTGAGAGTTTAGAGGGTAAAACAATGGCGTTGGCACAGGCTGTTGCCGATTTGATTTCTTCCAATCTGAAATATACCGATGGTACTCCTGTACAATGTGTGATTGCGGACAGTACAATTGGTCGTGTGGCAGAGAGTGCTGCGTGTGCCACTAAGTTTGAACATGAGGGAGTTGGAGCGACGATAACTGTTACTTCTTGTTGGTGTTACGGCTCTGAAACAATGGATATGAATCCATATTGGCCAAAGGCTGTATGGGGATTCAATGGTACAGAACGCCCAGGAGCTGTTTATCTGGCTGCTGTTCTTGCTGCCCACGCACAGAAAGGCCTTCCTGCTTTCGGCATTTATGGACATGACGTGCAGGATCTGGACGATAATTCTATCCCGGCTGACGTAGCAGAGAGGTTGATTCGTTTTGCCAAAGCAGCGGTGGCTACTGCTGAACTTCGTGGAGAATCTTATCTTTCCATCGGTAGTGTGACCATGGGTATTGCAGGCTCCATTGTTGATTGTGACTTCTTCCAGGAATATCTAGGTATGCGCAACGAAAGTGTTGACGAGGTTGAAATCCTTCGTCGCATGGATGAAGGCATTTATGATCCGGAAGAGTTCAAGAAGGCTATGGCTTGGGTCGAGAAATATTGTAAAGTAAATGAAGGATGGGACAAGAACCGTTCTGAAAAGCAGAAGACCCGTGAGCAGAAAGATCAGGATTGGGAGTTTATCGTAAAGATGACTTTGATTGTGATGGATTTGATGCACGGTAATCCGAAACTGTTAGAGATGGGATTCAAAGAGGAATCTCTTGGGCACAATGCTATCGCTGGTGGTTTCCAAGGACAGCGCCAATGGACCGACTGGAAACCTAATGGTGACTTCACTGAAGCATTGCTGAATACAACATTTGACTGGAACGGCCCTCGTGAACCGATGATTTTGGCTACAGAGAACGATTCTTTGAATGGTACGGCAATGTTGTTGGCTCATGTGTTGACCAATCTTCCTCAAATCTTCTCGGATGTACGTACATATTGGAGTCCTGAAGCAGTGAAACGTGTTACAGGTAAGGAGTTGACAGGAACAGCTGCTCCAGGTATCATCCACCTTATTAATTCTGGTGCGACCACATTAGATGGTACAGGACAAAGTAAAGACAAGGATGGCAATCCTGTCATGAAACCATTTTGGGAAATGACCGATGAAGATGTGAAGAATTGTTTGAAGGCTACCTCATGGATGCCGGCAGATCGTGATTATTTCCGTGGAGGTGGATTCAGCAGTCATTTTTTGTCGAAGGGTGAATGGCCAGCAACGATGATGCGTGTCAATATTGTGAAAGGATTAGGTCCGGTGCTTCAGTTAGCAGAGGGATGGATCGTAGATGTCGATCCGGAGATTCATCAGATCTTGGATAAACGTACTGATCCTACTTGGCCGACCACTTGGTTTACTCCACGTCTGGATCCGACAAAGGATGCTTTCAAGGATGTTTATTCTGTTATGAATAATTGGGGAGCCAACCATGGTGCCATTACTTACGGACATATCGGTGCCGATATGATTACCTTGGCTTCTATGCTTCGCATCCCTGTATGCATGCACAATGTATCTGAGGATAAGATCTTCCGTCCTGCAGCTTGGAATGCTTTTGGCATGGACAAGGAAGGTGCTGATTACCGTGCTTGTGCTAATTATGGTCCAATCTATAAATAAAACAATGAGTAGGGGTGGTTGTATTCCACCCCTTTCTTTATTATCGAAGTTGATATGAGTAACAAAGAATCTATTTTGAAGAAAGATGGAGTCAGTTATCTGATACCTTTTATTCTTATAACATTCTGTTTTGCTCTTTGGGGATTTGCCAATGATATTACCAATCCTATGGTGAAGGCTTTCTCGAAGATATTCCGAATGAGTGTGACGGATGGAGCGTTGGTGCAGGTTGCCTTCTATGGTGGTTATTTCTGTATGGCTTTCCCGGCCGCGATGTTTATCCGGAAGTATTCCTATAAAGCTGGAGTCTTGGTAGGATTGGGATTGTATGCTGCGGGCGCATTATTGTTCTTGCCGGCAAAAGGCATCGGTGTGTATGGTTGTTTTCTGGTGGCTTATTTCATCATGACTTGTGGCTTGTCTTTCCTGGAAACGAGTTGTAATCCATACATTTTGAGTATGGGTTCGGAAGAAACGGCGACACGTCGGTTGAATATGGCCCAATGTTTTAATCCTTGCGGGTCGATTATCGGTATGTTCGTTGCCATGAACTTTATTCAGGCGAAATTGAATCCTGCAAGTAGCGATGAACGTGCCTTGATGGATGAATCGCAGTTCAATGCTTTGAAGGATGCCGACCTTGGTGTACTGGTAAATCCATATATTGCCATTGGAATCGTCATTGTCATTATGTTTTTGGTGATTCTCTTTACAAAGATGCCGAAGAATGGTGATCAGAACCACGATATCAACTTTATGCCGACTTTAAAACGAATCTTTGCCCTCCCACGTTATCGTGAAGGAGTGATTGCCCAGTTCTTCTATGTGGGTGCACAGATTATGTGCTGGACATTTATCATTCAGTATGGAACGCGAGTGTTCATGGCAGAGGGCATGAATGAGCAGGCGGCAGAAGTCCTTTCGCAGCGGTTTAATATTTATGCGATGTTGTTCTTTATCTGTTCACGCTTTATCTGTACCTACTTGATGAAGTATTTTAAACCTGCGAAGTTGTTAGCTGCCTTTGCTGTGGCTGGCATGATTTTCACAGCAGGCGTCATCTTCTTCCAGAACCGTTATGGCGTATACTGTTTGGTTGCGGTAAGCGGATGTATGTCGTTGATGTTCCCGACAATTTATGGAATAGCATTGAGAGGTTTAGGAGATGATGCGAAGTTTGGTGCTGCAGGCTTGATTATGGCTATTTTGGGCGGTTCGGTTCTTCCTCCGCTGCAGGCAAGAATCATTGATATGGGTACGGCATTAGGTATGCCGTCAGTCAACGTCTCTTTCATCCTACCATTTATTTGCTTCTTGGTAGTATATCTTTATGGCATCCGGTCATATAAACGAATGAAAACCGAGAACATATAATGTGTTTTATCAAATATTATGCGACAAATAATTAAAATAAGATAAAAACATGAAGACGCTCAAGAATCTATTGTTCCTGTGCATTCTTGCAGTACTAACAGCCTGCTCGGATGATGCGTTTGTACCTCAGTCGGAGGTAATCTCCGCCACTGGTAATGGCTCTGTTGACTATATCAGCATGATGGTTCCCGACATCGAGATAGACGATGCGACGACCCGTTCGAAACTCATCGATGACGGTACGGAACTGAAGTTTGTATGGCAGGAGAATGATGCCATCGGTGTGGTACCGATGAGTGGGCGCCCTCTTTCATTCCCAATCCATGCCGAGAATGCTCAGAAGAATACCGCGGTATTCGATGGTGGTCAGTGGGCTCTTCGCACGGATGCAAAGTATGCAGCCTTCTTCCCTTATAAGAAGACTAATTATGAGAAGGACGCCAAAAATATAATAATCGATTATACCGGTCAGATGCAAGGCAATTGGACGAAATACGACTTCCTCGCAACGGGTGCGGTGCAACCGAAGGATGGTGCGGTGAAGTTCACGATGAAACGCCTGTCGGCAATTTTGAAGGTTCAGGTTGATTTTTCCGCTACTAATTCTCATTTTCAATATGTCACATTAGTTGCTCCGGAACCTTTGTTTGGTGTAAGGGGAACGCTGGATCTTTCGGGTAGCGAGCCTGTCTATACACCGGAAGGTCTGACGAAGTTCATCAATACAGATTTAGGAGTGGATAAAGATCTATCCTCCTCTGAACAAAATGTTATTACGTTTTACCTGATGATTCCTCCGACCAATCTAAGCGGGAAGGAATTAAAGCTCCTTTTCAATTCCGATTCTGGTACGGCGAAGGAAGCTATTTTCGACGGACAGAACTTCGAGGCAGGGAAAGCTTATTCAATAGATGTTAAGGCGAGTGATGCGTTTATCCGTAATGCCAACCTGATAGTAGCAGCTGGACTTGGTGATGGTTCAATCTCCATAAATGCTAGGGTTAATCGCGAAAAGATTCTGCAAGTCAAGAATATAAATGTTTCTGATAAGAATGATCCAACGGTATGTGATGAGATTGGTTTCTTTAGAAATCTGGAAGAATTGAGATGCTATGGAAATGGGATTACTTCCTTGGATGTATCAAACAACTCGAAGTTAACCTATTTGTCTTGCAGCTCCAATCAGTTGACTTCACTGAATGTATCAAACAACTCGAAGTTAACCTATTTGTCTTGCAGCTCCAATCAGTTGACTTCTCTGGATGTATCGAATAATACCGCATTGAATTCTTTGTATTGCTACTCCAATCAGTTGACTTCACTGGTTGGTTTGAACAATACCACATTGAAATATTTGGAGTGCGGCGGCAACCAGTTGACTTCATTGGATGTATCGAACAATACTGCGTTGACAGAGTTTTACTGCTACTCCAACCAATTAATTTCCTTGGATGTATCAAACAATACGGCATTGACTCTTTTACATTGCTACTCCAATCAGTTGATTTCACTGGATGTATCGAACAATACTGCATTGGAAGTTTTGCAATGCACCTTCAATAAGTTGACTTCGTTGGATGTATCGAACAATATGGATTTACAGTCTTTGGACTGCGGATCCAATCAGTTGATTTCACTGGATGTTTTGAATAATACGGCATTGACTTATTTGAATTGCCGCTTCAATCAGTTGACTTCACTGAATGTATCTAATAATACCGCGCTGACTTATTTGCAATGCTGCTCCAATAAGTTGACTTCGTTGAATGTATTGAACAATACGGCACTGAAGAATTTGTATTGCTACTCCAACCAGTTGAATGCACTGAATCTATCGAAAAATACGGCACTGACGGATTTGGAATGTTACTCCAACCGGTTGACCGCACTGGATGTGTCGAAATGTCTTCAAATCACATGGCCATCATTGCGTTGTGGACGGCAACTTGACAGCTCAGGCCATAATCAATATATTCTTGTAAATGGTAATGATGCGATGGAGCGATACCTCTTAGAGAAAGGAACTATATACAGTCCTACCTCCTATAATTATTATGTTGAATATAAAGGTAAGAAGTATCCATAAGAACACATTTGTTATCGGAGATTAACAGTTGTCGGGGATAAATCAAATAAAAGAATAGGTTGCACCTTTAAAAGATGTAGCCGATTCTTTTTATTCAAATTGAATCTCAAGTTGTCGATCATCTCCAAGCAGATTGTAAGTCATACGATGATAGGGTGTGACTCCGTAATCTCGTATTGCCTGTCGATGTTTCTTGGTTGGATATCCTTTATTGTCTTTCCAATCATATTGAGGGTATTCTTGATCCAACTTGTTCATGTAGTCATCACGGTATGTCTTAGCTAAGATGGAGGCCGCTGCGATCGACAGATACTTCCCATCACCTTTTACAATGGTTTGATATGGGATATCTTTGTATTTGTTGAACCTGTTCCCATCAATGAGTAGGAATTCCGGTTTGACCTTTAGGCTGCTGATAGCACGATGCATGGCTAGGAAGGACGCATTAAGAATGTTGATCTTATCAATCTCTTCAGGCGATACGATACCGACCGCCCATGCAATGGCATTGCGCTCAATGATTTCCCGAAGTTTATATCGTTGATGTTCGGTAAGTTGCTTGGAGTCGTTCAGCTCCTCGTTCTGAAAATCTTTGGGTAAGATGACTGCAGCAGCATAAACTGGACCAGCCAGACACCCTCGTCCGGCTTCGTCACAGCCTGCCTCAATCAGATTCTTATTTAAATATGGTAGTAACATCTTAAAACATGCTGCATACGCGACGAATTCCCTGGATGAACACATCTATCTCCTCTTTGGTGTTGTAGAGCCCGAAGGATGCACGAACTGTTCCTTCAATGTTTAACCGATTCATCAGAGGCTCAGCACAGTGATGACCTGTCCGTACAGCTATTCCGAGTTGATCTAACAATGTACCCATATCCAGATGGTGAATGTTTCCTACTAAGAAAGAGATAACAGCGCCTTTTTCGTTGGCTTCTCCAAAGATACGCATTCCTTCGATTTGCTTCATCTGCTGAGTGGCATAGGTCATCAGTTCATGCTCGTGTGCCGCAATCTGTTCCATTCCGATAGAAGAAAGGTAATCTAAAGCTTTGGCTAAAGCTGTTGACCCGATGTAGTCGGGTGTACCAGCCTCGAACTTATAAGGAAGTTCGTTGAATGTCGTTTTTTCGAAGGTGACATGTTGAATCATCTCCCCCCCGGCTTGGTAAGGCGGTAACTTGTCCAACCATTTTTCCTTTCCATATAGTACGCCAATGCCGGTTGGACCATAAACCTTATGACCACTGAAAGCAAGGAAGTCGGCATCCAGGTCCTGCACATCAATTCTCATGTGCGGTATACTCTGTGCACCATCGATAAGAACGGGCACATCGTGTGCATGTGCTGTCGCAATCATTTCCTTAACGGGATTGATTGTTCCCAAGACATTGCTGATATGAGTGATGCTAACCAATTTTGTCCTTTCGGTAAAAAGATTTTCATAGGCATCTAATAAAAGTTCACCTTGGTCGTTCATCGGAATCACCTTAATGATGATACCATGTTTGGACGCCTGCAATTGCCAAGGGACAATGTTGCTATGGTGTTCCATCGTTGAGATGATAATCTCATCTCCTGCTTTCATTTGGCTCTCTACAAATGAGGAAGCGATCAGGTTAATGCTTTCAGTTGTACCTCTTGTAAAGATGATTTCGTTAGGACTTTTCGCATTGATAAATGTTTGTACCGTTTTTCGTGCTGTCTCATGCAACTCCGTAGCCTGTTGTGATAGGAAATGGACTCCGCGATGTACGTTGGCATTGACGGAATAATACTCATTTGTGATTGATTCCACAACTGATCGAGGCTTCTGAGTAGTAGCAGCGTTATCAAAGTAGATTAACGGCTTGTGATAAACCGTTCTGCTTAGTATAGGGAAATCTTTTCTTATCTCTTGAATCTGATACATACTTCTTATCTTTTACAAATGGCACAGCCATCACATTGATTTAGTTGTCCACGGAATCTTTTTTCTACCAAAATGTGAAGTCGTTCTTTCAGGGCATCTAACGAAATGGTGTTGATGACTTCGTTGACAAAGGCAAACATGAGTAGCATACGTGCTTCCTTAAGAGGAATGCCTCGTTGTTGCATATAGAATAAGGCTCTCTCATCCAATTGTCCTACGGTCGAGCCGTGAGAACACTTGACATCATCGGCATAAATCTCGAGCATGGGCTGTGCATACATCCTTGCTTGTTTGGTTGCACAGAGGTTCTTATTCGTTTCTTGTGAGACGGTCCGCTGAGCACCCGGTCGTACCAATACTTTCCCTGCAAACGCTCCTACAGCTTGGTCATCCAATACATATTTGAACAGTTCATTACTTGTGCAGTCGGAAGCAACGTGATCGATTAGCGTGTTATTGTCCACATGCTCATTTTTATCGGCGATGGCCATTCCGCAAAGGTTCACTTCCGCTCCTTGACCACTTAACATAATGCGGGTCATGTTACGTGTCTTACCGTTCTGAAGGGTCATGCCGTTGAACAAGGTTTTGCTGTCTCTTGCTTGATCTACGTACATATTGCTGAAACGGACGGTCTTGGTATGGGTCTCTTCCAGTTCGTAGAAGTCTAATTGTGCGTTTTCACCGACAAACACCTCTACTACTTGGGTAGAGAGAAACTGCATATCGTCCATGGCATGGTCGCATATCAACAGGTGTGCTGATGCTCCTTCTTCCAGAATAATCAATATTCTTCGGTTAGCCATCAAGTTTACATCTGCTCTTAATGTGTTTACCAATTGGATGGGTTTCTCTACTACCACGTTCTTGGGTACATACAGGACAAAGCCGTCTTGAGCGAGGAACGTGTTTAATGCGGTGACGCTATCTTTGGACGTATCCGCCAGTTTCCCGTAATATTTACCGATGAGTTCGGGATATTCGGTGGAAAGGCGTCTCAAACTTCCCAACAAGACACCTTCGGGGAGGTGAGCCTTCGGCAATGCTTTGTCGTAAAAGCTATCGTTGACAACAAAATATAGTGATGTGCTGAGATTAGGAACGTCACATTTGAATACTTCGTATGGGTTGACAGGAATGTGAATCCGATTCAGGTTTAATCCATAATCAGGCTCAAACAACTTATCCACATTGGTATATTTGTACTCTTCTTGCTTCTGAGTAGGGAATCCCATTCGGTTGAAGTCAGCAAAGGCTTGCTCCCGATGTTTATTCATCACATCAGAGGAATGCTGTTGGATCAGATCCTTGTTTTCTGCGTAGAGGTCAATATATTGTTGCTTAGCACCCATAATTATTCTCCTACTTCATCTTTTATCCAATCATAACCTCGTTTCTCCAGCTCCATGACTAACTCGGGACCGGCAGTCTTGACAATACGTCCATTATAAAGAACGTGTACAATGTCGGGTTTGATATAATCCAGCAACCGTTGGTAGTGAGTGATGACGATGCAGCTGGTTTCAGGAGTCTTCAGTTTGGTAACACCTTCTCCTACAATGCGTAAAGCATCAATGTCGAGGCCGGAATCTGTCTCATCAAGGATGCTTAGTTTCGGTTCCAACATAGCCATTTGGAAGATCTCGTTACGCTTTTTCTCACCGCCGGAGAAGCCTTCATTCACGGCACGGTTGGCTAACTTGTTATCTAACTCCACAATGGCTCTTTTCTCGCGCATCAAACGAAGGAATGCACTGGCCGACAGTGGCTCTTTGCCTTCATATTTCAACTTTTCGTTGAGTGCGGTACGCATGAAGTTCACCATGCTAACTCCAGGAATCTCAACAGGATATTGGAAGGAAAGGAAAATGCCCAGATGACTTCTGTCTTCTGGTTTAAGTGCAAGCAGATCTTTCCCCTCAAAAGTAACGGTACCTTTTGTTACCTCATAGGCAGGATTACCCACCAATACAGCGGAAAGTGTACTTTTGCCTGAACCATTCGGTCCCATGATGGCATGCACTTCTCCTTTACGGATGGTCAGGTTTATACCTTTCAATATTTCTTTGCCATTAACACTGGCATATAAGTCCTTTATTTCTAACATAGTGATTAATTATAATTTATCCGACTGTTCCTTCCAGTGAAACAGACAGCAATTTTTGTGCTTCTACAGCAAACTCCATTGGTAATTTATTGATAACTTCCTTGGCATAGCCATTGACGATTAAGCCAACAGCCTGCTCGGTAGGGATTCCTCGTTGGTTACAGTAAAACAACTGGTCTTCATTGATCTTACTGGTTGTTGCCTCATGCTCCACTACGGCCGTATCGTTGTGGATATCCATATAGGGGAAGGTGTGTGCTCCACATTCGCTTCCTAAAAGAAGAGAGTCACATTGGCTATAGTTGCGGGCATTGTCGGCGTGTTCAGATACACGAACGAGTCCGCGATAAGAATTCTGGCTCTTTCCTGCACTGATTCCTTTGCTGACGATGGTCGAACTGGTGTTTTTCCCGATATGAATCATCTTTGTTCCAGTATCAGCCTGCTGATAGTTATTGGTGACAGCAACGGAGTAAAACTCTGCAGATGCGTTGTCGCCAGCCAGGACACAGCTTGGATATTTCCAAGTGATGGCAGAACCGGTCTCAACCTGAGTCCAACTTAACTTACTGTTGACTCCTTTGCAAAGGCCTCGCTTTGTGACGAGGTTCAAGATACCGCCATTACCGTTGGCATCTCCCGGATACCAGTTCTGAACAGTGGAATATTTCACTTCAGCATTGTCGTGGACATATATTTCTACGATGGCGGCGTGAAGTTGGTTCTCATCTCGCATTGGTGCCGTACAGCCTTCCAGATAGGAAACATAACTGTCATCATCGGCAACAATCAATGTGCGCTCGAACTGTCCTGTCTTGGCCGCATTGATACGGAAATATGTGGATAGCTCCATCGGGCAACGGACACCTTTGGGTATATAAACGAAAGATCCGTCGCTGAACACAGCTGAGTTCAGTGCGGCAAAGAAGTTATCTCTATAGGGAACAACGGAGCCTAAGTATTTCTGAACCAAGTCGGGATGCTCCCTGACAGCCTCACTGATCGGGCAGAAGATAATCCCTTTCTCCATGAGAGTCTCCCTGAATGTAGTCTTGACCGATACGGAATCCATGACGGCATCCACTGCCATGCCTGTCAACTGCCGTTGCTCATGGAGTGGAATTCCTAATTTATTAAATGTCTTAATCAGTTCCGGGTCGATTTCCTCCTCACTTTTCGGACCTTTATTCTTTTGAGTCGGGTCTGCATAGTAGGAGATAGCTTGATAGTCAATGTCAGGTATGGTAAGATGTCCCCATGTCGGCATCTTCATGGTTTGCCAATGGCGAAAAGCTTCCAAACGGAACTCCAGCAGCCATTGTGGTTCCTTCTTTTTCGAAGAGATAAGGCGGATAACATCTTCATTCAATCCCTTGCCGATGATATCCGTCTGAATATCCGTCGTGAAACCGTACTTGTATTTCTCCTGAGTCAGTTCCTTGACGTATTTATTTGGCTCGTTTTGCATAATTCAACTAAAGAATTTGTTCTGCTATTCCTTTGATGGCAGGGAAAAAGATGTCGCTCAACTCTTTTATTGGCTCGTAGAAGATAGACTCCTGTCGTTTTTCCTCTGGGAAAAGCTCTTTCTTGGTGTCGATATATTCTAAGACGTGAATAAAAACGCCGATTAAAATGATGAATTTGAGCGCACCGAGACCACTACCCAGCCAACGGTTCAGCCAGCCAAGATGGATCGCACTCATCGCTTTTGTGATAATAGAGGCAATGAGCGACAAAGCTATTGGGACAATCACCCAAATAAGGATGAAGGCAATAATCTGTGCTACTGTCGTTGATGTACCTATCTTAGGCGCTAGTTGTTCAGCAACGACTCCAAATAAAGCTCGTGCAAGCAATAAACCTGCAATGATTCCGACGATGGAAGCTAATTGCTTCACAAATCCCTGCATCAATCCTTGAATAACCCCAAGTCCTATTAAAATGATAATAATCCAATCAATTGTTCCCATTTTCTTAAAATAAATGTCATCCTGAAATGACAGTGGAAATCTGCTAAAGCAAATCTCCTGTATTCAGGATGACATTTCCACTAGTTTATATTCTAAATTCTATAAAGACTGTTTTACTTCGATTTCCTCGAATGTCTCGATAATATCACCAACCTTGATGTCGTTGCAGCCATTCAAGCTGATACCACATTCGAAGTTTACGCTTACTTCCTTCACATCGTCCTTGAAACGTTTCAGTGCGTTGATCGAACCTGTGAAGACTACGATACCGTCGCGGATCAAACGAGCTCTGTCGCTTCGTTTAGCCTTACCCTTTGTAACGTATGCACCAGCCACAACACCAACTTTGCTGATGTTGTAAACGGCACGAACTTCGATAGTCGCTGTTTCCTGTTCCTTCAATGTAGGAGCCAACATACCTTCCATAGCCGCCTTCACCTCTTCGATGGCATCGTAGATGACAGAGTACTTACGGATGTCGACACCATCTTGTTCTGCCAACTTAGACGCAGCTGCCGACGGACGAACTTGGAAACCGATGATGATAGCGTTTGATGCTGCAGCCAATGTCACATCCGACTCGGTAATCTGACCGACACCTTGGTGGATGACGTTGACTTTGATCTTTTCTGTAGCTAACTTAATCAGTGAGTCGCTCAAAGCTTCTACAGAACCGTCCACATCACCTTTCACAATGATATTCAACTCGTGGAAATCACCCAAAGCCAGGCGACGACCAACCTCATCCAAGGTAAGAATCTTTTGTGTACGTAAGCCTTGTTCACGTTGCAACTGCTCACGTTTGTTGGCAATTTCACGTGCTTCCTGTTCAGTTTCGAATACGTGGAAGGAATCACCGGCAGCTGGAGCACCGTTAAGGCCCAGAATCTGCACAGCTTCGGATGGACCGGCGCTCTTCAAGCGTTGGTTACGTTCGTTAAACATAGCCTTGATACGTCCGAAGTATGTTCCTGCCAAAACAATGTCACCCATGTGAAGAGTACCGTTCGAAATCAACAGCGTTGCCACGTAGCCACGTCCTTTATCCAAAGTTGACTCGATGATAGAACCTGTTGCCTTGCGGTTTGGATTCGCTTTCAAATCAAGCAAGTCAGCTTCCAAAAGCACTTTGTCCAACAAGTCGTTCACACCAGTACCTTGTTTTGCGGAGATATCTTGAGATTGATATTTTCCACCCCAGTCCTCAACCAAGAAGTTCATGGCAGCCAATTCCTCCTTGATCTTTTCTGGATTAGCATGTGGTTTATCTACCTTGTTGATGGCGAAGACGATAGGAACGCCAGCGGCAACAGCATGGTTGATAGCCTCTTTCGTTTGCGGCATGACACTGTCGTCAGCAGCAACGATGATGATAGCGATATCCGTTACCTTTGCTCCACGAGCACGCATAGCCGTAAATGCTTCGTGACCCGGAGTATCGAGGAATGTTATGTGTCGTCCGTTATCCAACTTCACATTGTATGCACCGATATGCTGAGTGATACCACCTGCCTCACCGGCAATAACATTTGATTTACGGATATAGTCAAGTAAAGAAGTCTTACCATGGTCAACGTGTCCCATGACGGTTACAATCGGAGCACGAGGTTCCAGATCCTCTTCATCGTCCGGTTTTTCCACGATAGCCTGAGCAACTTCATTACTTACGTATTCTGTCTCAAAGCCAAACTCTTCTGCAACAAGGTTGATGGTCTCAGCATCCAAACGTTGGTTGATGGATACCATGATTCCAATGCTCATACATGTGCTGATAACCTGCGTTACAGGCACATCCATCATGTTGGCCAACTCGTTTGCAGTCACAAACTCGGTCAACTTCAGGATCTTGCTGTTTCTTTCTTCCTGCTGTTCCTCTTCCAACAAATGTTGTTGAACGGATTCGCGCTTTTCCTTTCTATATTTAGAGGCTTTACTCTTCGTCTTGTTCGTTAAGCGAGCCAATGTTTCCTTTACTTGCTTTGCAACGTCCTCATCGCTGATCTCCTGTTTCGGCTGAACTTTCTTGAAGCGGTCTTTGTTCTTACCAGGCTTTCCGTCTTTATCTTTCCGGTTATTCTTATCGCGATGGATATTATCCATGTTCATGTTGTCGGATGACTCCAGATCAACACGTTCCTTGGTAATTCTGTTACGACGTTTCTTCTTACCGCCAGCTTGTGACGCTTTATCATCTTTTGGTTTGTCATCATCTTTGCGGATTTCCTTGATGATAGCATCCTTCATTTGTTTCCGTTGTTCCTGACGCTGACGCTCTTTGTCCTCGCGCTCTTTACGACGCTCTTCTTTTGATTTCTTTTTCGGACGAGTGGATTGATTCAAAGAGTCCAGATCAATTTGCCCGACAACATTCAGCTTTGATTTCAGCTCAGGGGCACCCAAAGTGAAGACATCTTCTTCTGGGCTAACTTCTATTGTCTCCACAACCGGCTTCTCCTCAACGGGTTTAGGTTGAGGCTTTTCCTCGACAACCTTCTTTTCAACAGGTTTTTTCTCGATAGGTTTCTCCGGAGAGATTTTTTCAGCAGGTTTTACCTCTTTAGCCACAGGCTTGTTTTCGGTCTTCTTAGGCTTTTCTGCAGGTTTCGACTGAGCAGCAGGTTGAGAAACCTCGACTTTTTCCACCACTTTAACTTGTGGTTTCTGTTCTGGGGCCGAGATGACAGGTGTTTCTTTTTTAGGTTCAGCCATTACTTTCTGTTCTGGCTGTGCTTTCTCTATGACTGTTTCTTTTGCAGCAGGGGCAACATTGGTTGCTGGGCGCTTGTTGAGGGCGTCCAGATCGATTTTTCCAACTTCTTTGATACGTGGACGATCTGTCTCTGGAAGAGTAACTTCGATTAGTTCTTCTCTTTTCTTGTTCTGTTCGCCTGTAGAAACAGTTACGCGGTTACGTTCCTTGTTGTTCTGACGTTCTTGAAAGAATTTGTTTGATTCTTCTTTTTGCTTCTTGTCTTTGCTGAATTCCTTTTGAAGAACATTATATTGCTCCTCCGAAATCTTTGCATTCAGGTTATTATCAATGTCATAACCTTTCTTCTGCAGGAATTCCACAGCTGTTGAAGCACCTACACCTAATTCTCTTATTACTTTGCTCAGTCTTATTATTTGCATATTCTTTTTTTGTTTTGTACAGTTTGGAAATTAGTCTTCGAACTCAGCCTTCAGAATCCTTAATACGTTGTCTACTGTACTTTCTTCCAAATCTGCTTTTTCAACCAACATCTCACGTGGGGCTTCCAATACTTGTTTAGCGGTATCCAAACCGATTGACTTGATAGCATCGATTACCCACTCATCAATTTCATCATTAAACTCATCCAAATAGATGTCTTCTACCATATCATCATCATCCAGTTCCCGGAATACATCGATGGTGTATTCTGTCAGCATGCTGGCCAACTTAATGTTCATACCACCCTTACCGATAGCCAACGATACTTCTTCCGGTCTCAGATAAACCTCGGCCTTGCGCTCATCTTCGTGCAGCACGATGGATGAGATCTTTGCTGGGCTCAGTGCACGTTGGATAAACAACTGGATATTGGATGTGTAG
>CAMVLL010000018.1 GCA_947168315.1 uncultured Bacteroidota bacterium
TCGTTGTTGGAGATGCTGGAACGGGATTAAAAACCTATAGGGTCGAGTTAGATGGTAAGTTTGAACTGTTTGGCTTCAACTCAAAGTCGGCAATTCTGTCTATGAAACATCCGGAACGACTGAAGAAAGGTGTGAAACATGAGTTGAAAATCATGGTGGAGGATTATGCAGGTAATAAAAAAGAAGAAACATATACATTATAGCGAATAATAATAAGATAAACGAATATGAAAAACAGATTGATTTTAAGTTTGGTCTTGATGCTTGCCGCATCTTATCCGGTGTTGGCTTGTACCAACTTTATCGTAGGAAAGGCTGCTTCAACAGATGGCTCTGTAATTGTGTCTTACTCAGCCGACTCGTATGGTAACTTCGGAACATTGTATCACTTTCCTGCCGCGACGCACGAAATAAATGCAATGCGAGATATCTACGAATGGGACACTGGTAAGTTTCTGGGTAAGATAAAAGAGGCTCCACAAACCTATAATGTGATAGGAAATATGAACGAGTTCCAAGTAACGATTGGAGAAACAACGTGGGGTGGACGTCCAGAATTGCAAGACCCGAATGGTTTGATCGATTATGGTAGCTTGATATATGTGACTCTCCAACGTTCACGCAGTGCGAAGGAGGCCATTAAGATAATGACCGATTTGGTAAAAGAGTATGGTTACTACAGCAGTGGCGAGTCTTTCTCAATCGCTGACCCTGACGAGGCTTGGATTCTTGAGATGATTGGTAAAGGTCCTGACAATAAAGGTGCTGTATGGGTCGCAGTTCGTATTCCAGATGACTGTATCGCAGCCCACGCCAATCAGAGTAGAATCCATCAGTTCAATATGAACGATAAAGATAACTGTTTGTATTCACCCGATGTTATCTCTTTCGCACGCGAAAAGGGCTATTTTGATGGATTGAACAAGGATTTCAGCTTCGCAGACGCGTACAACCCACTTGACTGGGGCGGTTTACGTTATTGTGATGCCCGTGTATGGAGTTTCTTTAATCGTTTCAATAAGGAAATTGGTGCGAAATATTTGCCGTATGTACAAGGTGAAAGTTCAGAAACAATGCCGTTGTATATCCGTGCTGAGCGCAAACTGTCTGTTCGCGACATTCAAGAGGCAATGCGTGATCATTATGAAGGAACCCCGTTAGATTTTACACAAGATATTGCTGCCGGTCCGTTCCATATGCCGTATCGTCTTTCTCCGTTAAGCTTCAAAATTGATGATCAGGAGTATTTTAATGAGCGCCCTATCTCGACACAACAACCGGCTTGGACGTTTGTTGCACAGATGCGTGCCGACTTACCTGATGCAATTGGAGGAGTTCTGTGGTTCGGAAACGATGATGCTAACATGATTGCTTACACTCCAGTATATTGTTGTACGACAAAAGCTCCCGACTGCTATACAGATAAGTATGCAGACTGTGTCACGTTCTCATTCGACAATGCGTTCTGGGTTTGTAATTGGGTAGCTGATATGATTATTCCGCGTTATGACCTGATGATTCACGACCTTCGTCGTGTTCAGAGCAAGTTGGAAGATACATTCTTCAGTCAACAACCAGGTATTGAGGCCACAGCCAAGGCAATGTATGAGAAAGATCAAGCAGCAGCGAAGGAGTTCTTGACTAATTATACGAATATGATGGCTCAAACCATGATGCAGGAATGGAATGATTTGGCAAAATACCTCATCGTTAAGTACAACGACGGTGCAGTTAAGAAAACCAATGCAGATGGTTCACTGGTTAAGCCTGCAGAAGGCAGTTCTGCTCCATTGACCAGACCGGGATATCCTGAACCATTCAAGCGTAAACTCATCCAAGAGACAGGTGATCGATTTAAAGTAAAGGAAATCAAAAAATAATTCAAATATAATAGAAATGGAAACAAACAAAGAATTGATTCAACAAGTTACGGCTAAGGCACAAGAATGGTTATCTCCTGCATATGATCAGGAGACACAGGCAGAAGTTCGTCGTATGCTCGAGAACGAAGATAAGACAAACCTGATTGAAGCGTTTTATCGTGACCTCGAATTTGGTACAGGTGGTTTGCGTGGTATTATGGGAGCAGGCTCTAATCGTATGAATATCTATACGGTCGGTGCCGCAACTCAAGGATTTGCCAATTATCTATTGAGAAACTTCAAGGATCGTGATCAGATCAGTGTAGCAATCGGGCATGATTGTCGTAACAACAGTCGTCTGTTCGCAGAAAAATCGGCAGATATCTTCTCGGCTAATGGTATCAAGGTTTATTTATTTGACGATATGCGTCCGACTCCGGAGATGTCGTTCGCCATTCGTTACCTCGGATGTCAGGCAGGTGTAAACATAACAGCCAGTCATAATCCTCGTGAATACAATGGATACAAGGCATATTGGGAAGATGGTGCACAAATTCTCGCACCGCACGATAAGGGAATCATCGACGAAGTAGCGAAGATGAAAGTAGAAGATATCAAGTTTGAGGGCAACAAGGATCTGATTACCATTATCGGAGAGGACGTTGATAAGGTTTATCTGGACATGGTAAAGAGTATTTGCATCGACCCTGAAGCCATCAAGCGTCAGAAAGACTTGAGCATTGTCTATACTCCTCTGCATGGAACAGGTATGATGTTGATTCCTCAGTCGTTGAAACTTTGGGGATTCGAGAATGTTCACTGTGTTCCTGAACAAATGGTCAAGAGTGGTGACTTCCCAACAGTTGTCAGCCCGAATCCAGAAAACGCAGAAGCTTTAACTTTAGCCATTAACCTGGCGAAAAGCATTGATGCCGACATCGTGATGGCTTCCGATCCTGACGCCGATCGCGTAGGTATGGCTTGCAAAAATAAAGAAGGAGAGTGGGTTTTGATTAACGGAAACCAAACCTGCTTGATTTTCTTGTATTACATTATCACCAATCGTATCAAACTTGGTAAGATGAAAGGTAATGAATTCATCGTCAAGACTATCGTTACGACCGAAGTGATTCGTCAGATTGCCGACAAATACGGTATCGAGATGAGAGATTGTTATACCGGTTTCAAGTGGATTGCCCGTGAGGTTCGCCTTTCAGAAGGTGTTAAACAGTATATCGGTGGTGGTGAAGAAAGCTATGGATTCATGGCACAAGACTTTGTTCGCGATAAAGATGCCGTATCAGCATGTTCACTTCTCGCTGAGATTTGCGCATGGGCAAAGGATAATGGAAAGACCTTGTTTGACGTCTTGATGGATATCTACAAAGAATATGGCTTCTCAAAGGAATATACCGTCAATGTTGTTAAACCAGGAAAAACGGGTGCTGAGGAAATCTTAGCTATGATGACTAATTTCCGTAGCAATCCTCCTCAAGAGATTGGTGGTTCGAAGGTTGTAGTCGCTAAGGATTACAAGACTTTGAAGATGGTAGATCACGGCGTTGAGAGTTCGTTGGAGATGCCTGAGACCTCAAATGTACTGCAATGGTTTACAGAAGACGGAACCAAGATCTCTGTTCGTCCAAGTGGTACCGAACCAAAGATCAAGTTCTATATTGAAGTGAAAGGCAAACTGGAGTCAGCAGACGCATTTGCGAAGGCCAATAAGGCTGCAGATGAGAAGATTGCTGCCGTACGTGCATCATTGAATATCTAAAATTTAGATAGTATTGTGAAAGGACATCCATGAGGGTGTCCTTTTTTTATTTGTCCTACTTGAATGATTAAGCTTGTCACCTAAGTGACAAAGGCTTTCCACCAAGGTGACAGGGGTTCCCCACTAAGGTGACAAAGGCTTTCCACCTTTGTGACAAGCTTAATATTTTTCGATGAATCATATAAAATAGCGAACAAAATGTCCAATTTCCCTTGAAAAACATGATATCTTAACACTTTGTTAGGATTTATTTGGTTCAATAAACCTTTTTCTGCATATTTTTTTGTACCTTTGTGTGCTAATTTATACCAAAAAGATGAAGGCAAAAAAAGTTTTATTCGTTACACAAGAGATTACTCCTTATGTTCCTGAATCCGAGATGGCGAAGGTAGGTAGGTATTTACCGCAGGCTATTTTGGAGAATGGTCGGGAAATTAGGACTTTTATGCCAAAATGGGGCATCGTCAATGAGCGGAGAAACCAGTTACACGAGGTAATCCGTCTATCAGGAATGAATATTATTATTGATGATACAGACCATCCGTTGATTATAAAGGTCGCATCTATACAACCTGCGCGTATTCAGGTATACTTCATTGATAATGATGACTATTTCCAACATCGTTTGATGGCTGTTGATAAAGATGGCGTTGACTATGAAGACAATGAGGAGCGTGCAATTTTCTATGCGCGTGGTGTGTTGGAAACTATGAAAAAACTTCGTTGGGCTCCCGATATTATCCATTGTCAAGGTTGGATGAGTGCGTTCGTCCCTTTGTATGTGAAGAAGGTGTATGGGGAAGAGCCGGTTTTCCGTAATTGTAAGATTGTTTATTCTTTCTTCAATGACGTGCTTAATACTCCGTTGACTTCGAAAGCTTTAGATAAAGTCGTGATGCGTGGAGTTACGAAAAAAGAACTTCAAAGCGTAGTAAAGACACCTGAGACCTTCATGGATTTGTATAAGTTCGCTGTTTCATATTCAGACGGAATCATCCAGAATAGTACAGCTGTTGATGAGAAAATTCTTTCGTATGCCAAGGAAATAGGTAAACCGATCTTGGATTATCAGCCGGAAGATAAGTTTGTTGAAGCATTTGAGAGTTTTTGTGAACAAATAATGGGTGAGGAAGCCCAAGAATGAAAAAATAAATTCAATGAAAGCAAAGTATGTATGTGCTGCTTTATTGGCTCTAATCTTTTTTAGTTGCGATGATTCGACCCCGGATATCGGACGTACTACAATTGCGGGTAATGACTCCATTCCTGCAGGAATAGCATCGTATGATGTGACGACTCGTTCGATTCTTGCTGATTCAGTGTTCGCACGTTCAAACACTTCTTATTTAGGACGCTATACAGATACTGAGTTTGGGGAGTTCTCATCCGATTTTATTGCACAATTTAACTGTACGGATGGGTTTGTCTTTCCAGATCAAACCGTAGGGATTACTAAGTTGGACTTGACATTTAACTATGAGACTTTCTTTGGTGACTCGACAGCAAGCATGCGCGTTCAAGTGGATACGCTGAACAGAGTTATTCCTGAGGAAGATCGTCTGACTTATTATACAAGTATTGACCCTGAAGATTATTACGATAAGAATGCAGCCCCTGTCGGAAGTAAAGCTTTTGCTGCAACGGGACTGTCAGTTGATACGATTTATTACACAGGATCAAGTCGTCTCTACGAACAGAGAGTAAGCCTTCCGTTATCGTTAGGCGAATATATGTATAAAAAGTTCTTGGAGAACAAGGATTACTATAAGGATTCTGAGGCATTTATCGAGAATGTACTTCGTGGTGTATATGTTCATTGTACCAATGGTGACGGAGCCATTCTTTATATCACCGGTTTGTCGTTGGATCTTCAGATTTCTGTGGCTATGCAAAGCAGTTCCGGCAAGAATGATTCCATTGTGACGAGATATGCCAGCTTCAGTGCCACAAAAGAGGTTATCCAATCGAACCGATTCAGCAATTCTGATCGTTTGAAGGAATTGGTAAATGACAACTCTTGTACGTATATTAAGTCGCCTGCTGGCATTATTACTGAGGTAACTCTTCCTATTGAGGAGATTTATGCTGCTCATCAGCGTGATTCGTTGAATGCAGCAGTCCTGACTTTCAATAGTTATAATGAAACGGTAAAGAAGAAATATCCGATGAGTGCACCATCTAGCTTGCTGTTGGTTCGTAAATCAGAGACTTATTCGTTCTTTGAACAAAACGGTTTGTATGATAACTTGACATCATACTATACTGCATTCGACAGCAAAACCAATACCTATTCATTTAATAACATCGCTCAGCTTGTTCAGCGTTGTATCAATGAGAAGGTGGAAGGCGAGAAGTCGGATCCGAACTGGGTTGCTAAGCATCCTGATTGGAATAAGGTCGTATTAATCCCTATCTCAGTTACGCGAGAGCAGCAAAGTAATTCAAGTTACTCTTCGATGTATGCGTATTATTATGGAGGTTATCAGCAACGTGAAGCACAGATCATTCAGGTACAGAATAATCTTGATTTGAGTAGTGTACGTCTTGTTGGAGGAAAAGATAAGTTGAGAATGCAGATTTTGTATACGACATTCTAAGAGGTATTTATATAATAGGAGAGGAGGTGATTATCACCTCCTCTTTTCTTTTTATTTCTCTAACCAATCATCAATCAGTTTTCGAGCAAGACTGAGTTTCTCGGGTATAGGTGGTAATGCATCTCGCTTGAACCAGCCACCCTTACTCAATTCTTCATCTTGCAATTTCAGTTCACCGCTCTCATAATCTGCGGTATATCCAATCATGATGCCGCTTGGATAAGGCCAAGTCTGACTGCCAAAATACTTCAAATTCTTGATTTTCAGATGAGTTTCCTCCATCACTTCACGGTGAACACACTCTTCCAGACTCTCTCCGGCTTCAACAAAGCCAGCTACTAACCCATAGAAATCCCTTTTGAAATTGCGCGCATGCACCAGCAAAACCTCATCATCGCCCCTGGTAATACGAACAATGATAGCTGGTGATATGATCGGATAGAACTCCTGACGGCATATTGGACATTTCTTTCCAATAGGAGAGATCTGATAAGTTAGTTCACCACAACGTGGACAATACTTAGTGTTCGCATCCCAGTTCAAGATTTGGGAAGCTTTTCCTGCCCAGTGATATTCCTCAAACGGTAAAATATGAAATGAACTTCTCAATCCTTCCATGAATCGATTGGGAGCAGCACTTCCATCAATGGGAGAAAGAAGAGCATACGTCTTACATTCATGCTCGTTCCACGAACCAATGGTATGAATCTTTGAGCCAGCCGGAACTGTGGTCGGAGGATTCTCACTAAAAGGAACGTGACATACATCCTTTTCTTTCTCGATGAGGAGCATGTCGCGGTAAAAGACAAACCAATATGTTTTTGATGTTTCCATTAATTTATGCTTTGTGAAGAAACCAACGTGTCATTTTAGGAATTGTGTAGATCACTTCAGTAGGAGCTAGTGAAACAAACCTGCAATTCTGTTTAAAAGCGATCCATCCAGTTTCTAAACTATGAAGAAGTCCTTTTTCGTGCACTTTCCGTTCGGTATGTCCAAAGTTTCCCATCTCATATATGTTGTGGAGAATCTTCTCACCCCAGCGTTTATCTTTTTTATCCAATTCAAACCCTAACTTATCAGGATCTAATCCAATACAATGAACCAAGATATAACCTATAGCTCTGAATGTTTCCCACAGGCCTAAATTCGTCAAGTCATTTTTTAATTGCTGGTAGTCAACCTGGTCGTGAAGTTTATGCAATAAGATGGCGAGGTCGTTGAGTTGTCGGATACCGATTCCGCTTGTGATAAGATGGTGGAACAAATGACAGAATACATAAAGCACATTCATGTTAGGAGTCAACGTTGCTATGCGACAGTTGTTGATTTCCACCTGTGACGGATTTTTTATTTCTTCATCCATAAGTTGATTCCAATACATCTGATGAGCCTTATTGGCAAATTCCATCAAGTTGGAATGCATCTCAAATTGAATATCGTTCAGTTTGAATTCAACATGGATAGTGTTACTTTTCTTTAGGTTGATATGATAGGTGCCCTCAATCAATGAGAGTAGTCGGTCATAATCCTCCTTCGCACAAAGGAAATCAATGTCTCCAGCTTGTCGTAACAATGGATCAGGGTAGAAGGAACCCACGACTTGACCTTTGACCACTATATATTTAATAAGGTGTTTCTCCAGGAAGGAAGTGAAGTCGCATAATTCTTTGTTCAGTTGAAGATTCTTTCTTTTAATTCTGGTCAATTTAGAGAGAAGTTTCATGTCATCTTCTTCGCCTAGAGACAGCCCTTGCTTGAAAAAAGAATCGGCGACGATGCCGGTGAGTGTTTGTTTTTTGGCAATTTTAAATACCTCTTTCCATTCTATATCTTTGGGAGCATTAAAGGTGTTGCCCCAAAGACCGGTTCTTAAAAGAGCAAAGAAAGTTTTTTGGGCAGATTTGTTCATAATCCTATTTCCAAGAGCTCCAACGGTTTCCACCTAGCAGATTAACTTTGTAGACAAATCCTCCACTGAAATATTTTCCTTCCTGCATTTCAAGCGTAATGTTGAAATGATCGTGCCAAAGTGAGTAAATCGCTCCAACATTGATAGTTTTGGCATCATATTCAGCGATGATATTCAATTCCGGGTGGATAGAAGGACGGAAATTTACGCCAAAAGCAGGACCATTCAAATGATAGTCTGTACGTCTATTGTACAAGTAAGCGGCGTGTACGCCCAATTGACCATAAGGTGTTTCAAAATGCTTCGTCATGGCCATATACCAGCGATTGAAAAAGCCATTTCTGGAACCTTTAACATCCATTTTTGTATAATCTCCACTACCAGCACCTGTCGTTGGGTCGCTGACACCAAGCACGATGCTTGGCATATATTCCCATAACTCTTTTTCTTTCAGAACTTGTAAGCGAGCAGCAAAATGTCGATCTTGATTGACAAACTTATTCCAAGTTTGTTCCGGCCAGTAGCTCGAACGAGGTATACCTTTTACTAATGTACAGACATATGATATCTCAATTCGGCTAAAGAACGTAATGTTCATGTAGTAATTAAAAGAATTATAATACCAACGACGAGGGTTTGGCAGGTTTTTTTTATTCATATAATTCCCACCAATCATAAACGTTCCGTCTTCCTGCATCTCAGCACTTGGCATATGAAGTAAGCCAGTCACACCTGTAGTGTACTGAGCGGCAGACTTAGCACAAATGAGAAATATTAAACAAGTGAATATGAAAAAGCGTTTCAACATGGTATTATTAACTGTTCTATGATTATGAAATAGGTATATTTAACAATTTGTTATATATCCCCAAGTGTTTACTAATAACGTAATCAAGAGAAAAATCTCTTTCTGCAAGTTGTCTGGAATTAAATCCCATTGTTTGCCTAAGATTTTTATCCTTCACTAAGATTTCTATTTTTTCCGCTAATGCTTTGCTGTCTTTAATAGGAATAAGGAAACCATTATATCCCTCTTCGACTGTGTCTTTGCATCCAACAGAATTAGTCGTAATAATAGGTCTACCTATAGCACATGCGTCAATAATCGATTTAGGAAGTCCTTCTCGGTAATAGCTAGGAAAAACCATGATATGAGATTGTTTTAATAACTCAATTATATCTGATCTAAATCCAAGCCATTTTATGTATTTACCATCACAAAGGTTATTCATTTCATCTTGAGACAAAGCAGATGGATTATTAGATAGACCTCCACAAAGCCAAAACTCTATTTTGTTTTCATAATTAGACCGTAATATTTCAGCAGCTTCTGTTAGAATTTCGACACCTTTCTCTCTTACCATTCGAGCAGTAAATATTATTTTTATTATATCGCTTGGGTATTCAGGAGTGTAGTTGAAAAGATTTAAGTCAACGCCTGATCCTTTAATAAAAACGATTTGCTCGTTATTAATGATGTGATTATTCAAAAACAGTGCTTCATCTTCATGGTTTTGGAAGATAGCTATTAGATTTTTCCGATTGTGGGAGTACTTTAGAACTTTTAATGTAAGTTTGGCTTTCAAACTTAAAGGTTCTTGATTAAATAAGATGCCCAATCCACTTATTGCATTAACAACTCCATTGATGGATGTCATCTTAGCAGCTAACCCTCCCCAAAGTATATTTTTAAGTCCGACGTGATGAACGATATCAGGTCTGTTTTTCTTATATAAAGAATATAAGAACCTAAAAGTTTTAAACTCTTCTCTAAGGTTTGTTCCTGTTGGATTTATCGGGAGTTGTATAAATGTTAGGCCAAGATCCTCGATTTCTTTTCTTCTTCCAGTATCTTTTGCGACTATTGTTACATTATAGCCCTCTTTTTGGGCAGCCAATGCAATTTCTTTTCTATGTGATAAGAAAAAGCGATCTTCATTTATAACAATATATATATTCTTCATATTAACTTATCTTGGTATCTTTCTTATGTATAAATATTTTTAGCTTATCTTTTATACACTCTCCCTATATCACCTTATCACTTAGTGATAAGCACATAGATAGCTTTGCAAAAATACGATAATTTTTGCATGAGGACAAAGTTTTGGCTGTTATTATTTTAGAAAAGGCTGAATATGAGATTATTTTGGGCCTCAAGAGGTGGATTAAACCTTGAAATAGGCTTTATACCATTCAATGAAACGTGTGACCCCTTCGTGTATCTGAACCTTAGGTTGGTAACCTACTTCTTGTTCTAACTTGGTGGTGTCAGCATTTGTCTGATAAACGTCTCCCTGTTGCATAGGAAGGAATTTTTTCTTGGCTTCCGTACCTAGGGCTTGTTCAATTTCATGAATGAAATCCATGAGTTTTACTGGATGACTGCAACCGATGTTATACACTTTTGCCGGGACATTGTTCGGACATTCTGATGCTTTAGGTGTCTTGTCAATGACTTGAATGGTTCCATTAACGATATCATCGATATAAGTGAAATCACGAATTAAGTCTCCATTGTTGAATACGTTGATGGATTCACCGTGACTGATAGCTGTCGCAAACAGCATTGGAGCCATATCGGGGCGTCCCCAAGGTCCGTACACCGTGAAGAAACGGAGACCTGTCGACGGAATACCATAAAGTTTTCCATACGAATGGGCCATTAATTCATTGCTTTTCTTAGTCGCAGCATAAATACTTACCGGTGAAATCACTTCATCATCTTCGCTGAACGGTACTTTTGTGTTCATACCGTAAACCGAACTGGAACTTGCGTAAACAAGGTGTTGGATGTTATTGTAACGGCAACACTCTAGAATGTTCATGAACCCCAAGATATTGCTTTCGATATAGGCGAAAGGATTTTTGATGGAATAACGAACACCAGCTTGTGCGGCGAGATTCATTACCTTGTCAAAATTCTCTTTCTCGAAGAGTTGTGGTAATGCTTCCCGGTCAGCAATATCCATCCGAATAAAGCGTAGGTTGGGTAGTTTTTTACTTTTGAATGAAATTCCCCACGGTATTTCAGGATACTCTACCATAGAGCCGTCATTACCTGTCTCTGGAATGGCCTTACTTTGTAGTCCGTCAACAGGCAAATTAAAACCGTTTTCTTTTAATCGGGCATATTTCAGGTTGGGATCATAATAGGTGTTGATGTTATCGATTCCAACCACAGTGTCTCCGCGTTTTGCTAAAAGCCAAGAGAGCTTACTCCCAATGAATCCGGCTGCTCCAGTAACAAGTATCTTCATGTTCTATATTATTTCGTAATTCCTTTATATTCTTTTTGTACAGCATCATAGCTGGCTAAGTTCCCAATGTCGTACCGTTTGCCAGGCATTTCCATTGCATAAACAGGTGTCTGCTGACAGAGCCACGCAATGTAACTTCCAGGAGCATCTGTACCACAACCACTTTCAATGCCTTTCTCCACAAGTTTTGCATCCTCTCTCGTATAATAATAGAAAGGAGGGCAACACCAATGAGTGGCTGGGGTTGGAGATTTTTCTGTCATCAACAAAATCCGATCCGTTTCGTCAATCGTAACGACTCCACATTTCAGTAGTTTCTGATCAATTGGCTCGTAATAACGCATGATACAAGAGTGTTGTTTCTCCTGAGCGTATGCAATAAAGCGGGTCAGACTGAAGTCGAGAACATTATCACCGGCGATTACTAGCATATCGTCATCCAACTGTAATTGGTCAATGGCATATTGTATATCTTTTACTGCGCCAAGACGTGTTTCATTGGTAGATGTCTGGTCGTCAACTACAGTAATTATTTGTGACTTTGTTTTTGCCCATTCTTCAAAATGATGAGCAAATTTATGATTAGAGATGACAATGTATTCATCTATGATGTTTGCGGTATCAATATCATCGATCAACCAGTCAAGAATGGTTTTATCACCCACCTTTAATAAAGGTTTAGGGTAGTTCTCGGTAAGAGGATAAAGACGAGTCGCATATCCTGCGGCTAATATCATACATTTCATAATACGCTCTTATTTTTGTTGATTGATACCATCTGCACTTTCGCAAATGTGAACAGAGTATTTGCCTTTTAATTCAGGAAATATTTTTAAATATTCAGTTGTTATATGTTCAATGATATGTTCCTCATATGAAGGATCAATCAAAGCCATGCAACATCCTTTGAAACCAGCACCCGAGAACCGGCCACCATATATACCATCTGTGGTGGTCATAATCTCATAAAGTGCTTTTAATTCAGGAGAACCTGTTTCCCAGTTATAAATAGATGATTTCCCACTCTCAAAAGAAAGTTTTCCATAAGTATCTAAATCCCCTTTTCGCCAAGCTTCTGCTCCTCGGATTACGCGATCATATTCCGTAAACCAATGTTCCGCGCGTTTTGCCCAATTTTTAGGCAAACGGTCTTTGTATTGCTCGTAAACTTCACGCGGTACATCGCGCATAAAGGTTTCTTCATACTTTCCGTATTCCATTCCTGCGTATGCTTTTAAGGCGTATGCGGCAGAACGACATTCATCTACTCTCATATTGAACTTACTTCCTGCAAGATTCCGTTCGATGCCCGAGAAAAAAATGCCAATTTTATACGGTTTCATATTGGGATGAGTCGGAATCAGTTCATAACTGTCATCTTTCGTATCCAAGTAGAGCAAATGGTCTTTCTTAGAATAGACCTCACACGACTGATCCAGTTTACCACAACTTACTCCTACATATTTGTTCTCCGATTTAACAGCCATGGAGATATATTCTTGTGGAGAGAGAGAAATCTTATTTACTGCACAAAGAGCGGATAGGTACGCAATGGTAACGGCAGCGGAGGAAGAAAGGCCTCCAATAGGTAAACTACCTTCAATGACTCCGCAGATGCCGACAGTAAGAGGATATTTTTTTGATAATATGATTGTAACACCACGCAGATAGTCAGCCCAGTCATTTTGTTTTACACTTGGAGTCCCTGCGATGTGCCATTGTGCACGTTTCTCAAATTGTAAAGATGTCATCTCAATGACTCCGTTTTGTTTAGGTTTATAAGCAATATGAATGCCTTTATTGATAGCGAGGCCAGTTACTTTTCCCAAATTATGGTCGGAATGTGCACCTAATGGACAAATACGATAGGGGCAAAACGCAATACCTGTAGGAGATTGCTTGTATATTTCTACAAATTTATCTTCGCAATACATGTTCTGTCTTTTAAATTTGCTGCAAAGGTACGAATTTTTTAATATTTGTTCTCCTCTTGGAAGTATTATTGTCATCGATAGATAAATCGGCAGACAGCATCTTTATGTTCTTCTTCCATCATTGTCCATTGTTCTGGTTTCTTCTCTCCAGGTTTCAATGGGTCAGGGAAGAAGTATTCATATTGATGAAGATGAGCAGTTGCACGTGTTTCCTCCAAACGGAATGATGTATAACCGATATCTCCCCAATGTCCGGTAGAAGGTAAGCAAAGCGTTCGTACGAGTGTTCGTTCTGAATAGTTTCTATGTACCCATCCTGGATCCCATACGTGATTATGACCATGAATATATCCACAGCAGGTTGGACTATCGTACAGTATTTTCTGTACAGCTGTCTCATTAATAGGGTGATGAGCAGTTACAAAGACAGGTTTTGTATATCCCATCAATGTTTTCTCCAACCACTGACGTTGATTATCATCCAATGCTCCTGCGGTAATCCATTTATCTGTATCTTCACTTTTTTGAAGTGAATCCAATACGATGATATCTGCATGAGGCGTTTCTACGGTAAAAACTAAGCGGTTGGGGAGAAGAGAAGCCGCGGCGTATTTCGGAAATGCCGCAGCAAAATTGTCTCGACGGTCATGATTCCCCATCGCCATCGTATAATGTATACCGGCTGCTTCCATCGGAGCGATAATTTCTTTAAGCAATGCATACTCCTCCGGCTTGCCAAGCAGATATGCCAAATCGCCTAACGCAATCACATTTAAAGGTAAAGGCTTCATCTTTAGAATGTCAGCGATGGCACGGCGTAAACGATCAGGTTGGTATCCACCTGGATTCGTGTGTAAGTCGGATATAAAAACAACCAGATTCTCGTCGAATTTGCTTTTATTAGTCTTCTTCGTTTTTTCAACTCCGAAATCGCTGATGTTGGATGCGTGCAATCCAAACATGCCTTGCAGACCAAGAGCGGCCATGCTACCTAAAAATGTTCGTCTATCCATGGTATCTAAATGAATTATTGTACAGAATTGTTTTCTGCTAGTATGTTAATACATTTTTTCAAAGAGTCTTTCCAATAAGGTATTCTTAGATGGAAAGTTTCTTTAATCTTTGTCTTATCCAGAACAGAAAAATAAGGACGTTTTACTTTGCTTGGAAATTCGTCACTATGACAAGGTTGAATATCACATTGATTTCCGCTTAACTCACATATTTGTTTTGCAAAATCATACCATGATATAACACCTTCATTACTGAAATGATAGATGCCTTGCTTGTCAAGCATGTCCTCTTCAATGATTTTATATATGACATTTGCCAAATCACCCGCGTATGTCGGAGTCCCAACTTGATCAAAGACAACCTTTAGTTGATCCTTTTCTGCAGTTAACCGTTGCATGGTCTTGACAAAATTCTTTCCGAAAGGGGAGTATAGCCATGCCGTACGAATGATGATATGCTTGCAACCTACACTGATAATGCTTTCTTCACCTGCTAATTTAGTGCTTCCGTAAACACTATTGGGATGAGGTTCCCAATCTTCACGACATGGTACACACTGATTACCTTGGAAAACGTAATCAGTAGAGATATGGATAAGGGTAGCGTCTGCTTCTTTTGCCACAATTGCAAGATTCTCGACTGCTTTATGATTCAGAAGGTCAGCCATCTCCTTATCATCTTCAGCTTTGTCCACATTGGTATAGGCGGCACAGTTCACAATAACGTTGATAGCATATTCCTTAACAACAGTACGAATAGCATTTATATCGGTAATATCCAATTCATCAACATCAGTATAGAAATAGCGATGCGTACTATGTTTAGATACAAGTCGCATTTCGTTACCTAATTGTCCGTTAGCCCCGGTAATCAGTATATTCATGTCAATTTATTTATTCATATTATTTTTCAATACCCGTATTAGATATTGTCCATATTCATTCTTGAGCATAGGCTTTGCGATTTCCTGTAGCTTTTCTGGAGTAATCCATCCTTTCAGGTAGGCAATTTCTTCCAGACAGGCGATTTTTAATCCTTGTCGTTTCTCCAATACTTCGATATATGTAGAAGCTTCAGCGAGGGAATCATGTGTTCCTGTATCCAGCCATGCGAATCCTCGACCTAATGTTTGGACCTTCAGCTCTCCGTCATTCAAGAAGGCTTGGTTGACGGTAGTGATTTCCAATTCACCTCTTGCAGATGGTTTGATATGTTTTGCTATTTCTACGACTTTGTTGGGATAGAAATACAGTCCGACAACAGCATAGTTGGATTTGGGATGTTGTGGTTTTTCTTCAATGCTTAGGCAGTTTCCTTTCTCATCAAATTCGGCAACGCCATATCGCTCGGGATCGTTGACCCAATAGCCAAACACGGTTGCTTTATGATTTGATGTAGCGTCATATACAGCTTCTTCCAACATAGGTACAAAGCCGTTTCCGTGGAAGATATTATCTCCTAATACCAAACATACCTCATCATCACCGATGAATTCTTCACCGATAATAAATGCTTGCGCCAAGCCATCTGGTGATGGCTGTTCTGCATATTCGAATTGGACGCCATAATCAGAGCCATCTCCTAACAAACGTTTGAATCCCGGCAAATCATAGGGTGTAGAAATAATCAGGATTTCCCGTATTCCTGCCTGCATCAGAACAGAAATCGGATAATATATCATGGGTTTGTCAAAGATGGGAAGCATTTGTTTGCTGACACCTTTGGTAATAGGATAGAGGCGTGTTCCGCTGCCACCGGCTAATACGATTCCTTTCATAATAATCCTCCTTATCTGTTTTGATACATTTCTTCGTAATATTTTTGATAGTCTCCAGATGTGACATTATCCATCCACTCTTGGTTGTCTAAATACCACTGAACGGTTTTTTCTATTCCTTCCTCAAATTGCAAGCTTGGTTCCCAACCCAGTTCTTTCTTTAATTTAGTTGAGTCGATAGCATATCTGAGGTCGTGTCCTTTACGGTCAGTCACAAATGTGATTAGATCATCGTCTGCTCCTTCAGGTCTACCAAGCAATCGGTCAGTAGTTTTAATCAGTACTTTGATAATATCGATGTTTTTCCATTCATTAAAACCACCGATGTTGTAAGTCTCGGCAACTTTTCCATGATGGAAAATCGTATCAATTGCCCTAGCATGATCCTCCACGAAAAGCCAATCGCGCACATTTTCTCCCTTTCCGTAGACAGGTAGTGGCTTCCGATGACGGATATTATTGATAAACAACGGAATCAATTTCTCAGGGAATTGATATGGGCCGTAGTTATTACTGCAATTCGTTACGATTGTTGGCATACCGTAAGTGTCATGGAAGGCACGAACGAAATGATCGCTGCTGGCCTTTGATGCGGAATAAGGACTATGCGGATCATATTTTGTGCTTTCGGTGAACAGGGTATCGTCAAAATCCAATGCACCATACACTTCGTCAGTTGAGATATGGTAGAATCGTTTCCCTTCATATCTTTCAGAGAGTGACTCCCAATAGTTTTTTGCGGCTTGCAGGAGGGATAATGTACCTAGAACATTCGTTTGAGCAAAGGTGAATGGGTCTTTAATAGAACGATCTACATGACTTTCGGCTGCCAAATGGATGATTCCGTCTACCTGATAAGTCTTCATCAGTTCCATAATCTTCGGGAAGTCGCAGATGTCTGCCTTTACAAAGGTGTAGTTCGGTTTGTCCTCGATATCCTTTAGGTTTGCGAGGTTCCCTGCATATGTCAACTTGTCAAGGTTGATGATGTGATACATCGGATAATTGTTGACAAAGCGTCTGACCACGTGACTGCCAATGAATCCGGCTCCACCTGTAATGATAATTCTTTTTTTGTACTCCATATTGTATATTATTTATTATTCACAATCCATTTCTTCATGCCATCTGTATAATATGTTTCAAAGCCGTCCCCTTCACCGGCACAAATGAAGTATGCATCGATCTCGGGATGTCTCTTGCAAAAAGCTTTGGCAGAATCCAACCCCATTACCATAAAAGAAGTCGCATACGCGTCCGCATGTGCACAATCTTTGGCAATGACCGTTGCCGAGAGGATAGAATGCTGCACAGGATAACCTGTTCGTGGGTCGATGGTGTGGGCATATCGTTTCCCATCTTTATAATAGAAGTTACGATAGTTACCAGATGTTGCCAATCCCTTGTTGCTAAGTTGTAGAATAGTCTGAAGGTCTTGACTGATTGATAGGGAGTCCTCAACAGGCTTATTGATTCCAATCCTCCACAAATTCATCTTCGGATTCTTCCCTTTCATTACGACTTCTCCACCGATATTGACCATATAGTTCTTAATACCTTTCTTGTCAAGGAGTCGTGCAACCACATCTACGCCATATCCTTTTGCAATAGCGCTGCAATCCAACATGATGTTAGGATTATCTTTTACGATTTGTGCTCCGTTGGTATGATTTGTGCTTGATTCTTCCAATCGGATTTTATTGAATCCAATTAAAGAGCGAAGACTGTCGATGGTTAACGGGTCAGGATGAATGTCATGTTTGAAGCCAAATCCCCATGCATTCACCAGTGGTGCAACCGTTATGTCAAAGGCACCATTTGTTTCAGCAGAAACCAACTTGGCCAAATTGAATACATACGTGAACATGGTGTCCAAAATAACCGGTTCGTTCTGATTTACCTTCGTGATCACAGACTCTTTATTGAATGGAGATAATGAGAAATCCACTTTTTGTAGCTCCTTTTCAATCTCATCCTTTAGTTCTTCGTTGCTTTGATAAGTTATTTGATAGATTGTTCCAAAGACCATACCACTATCGGCTCTGAACTTAGGCTGTGAACGTAAGATCAGGAAGGTCCCGATAATGAGAAACAGGAGGAAAAGTATTTGTAAATATAGTTTTTTCTTCTTCATAATCTTCACAATAATTGTAGATGCTCAATTAATATCTTCACACCTATGATGATCAGGACAACGCCACCCCATAGCTCCATATTCAATTTTACGTGTCGTCCAAGGTATGCTCCAAGAACGCTACCTGAGATTGAAAATATGAAAGATACAATTCCAAAAGCCCAGATAGGGAAAAGTATGGTGGAAAGATGATGATACTCGCCCATAAAAGCAAAAGATATACCTACTGCTAAAGAGTCAATACTGGTGGCTATTGCCAATAAAAGGATAATCTTCAAACGAGTAGGGTTGAAGTGCCGCTCTTCTTCCTTGCTAAAATTCTCTTTTATCATATTGCCTCCTACTAATGCCAAGAGAGCAAAAGCAATCCAATGGTCATAAGCTTCTATGTAGCCACTGAAACTATTGGCTCCGGCCCAACCAAGAAGTGCCATCATACCTTGGAATAATCCAAAAAAGAAAGCCATGGTCAAGAAAGTCTTCCATGCGAATCGTTTTAAAATGATTCCACTTGTCACTGAAACGGAAAGACAATCGATGGCCAAACTGACCGCAATAAGCCAAATCTCTAGTGTACTCATAACCTTTATTGCCTAAAAAGGTAAGTCATATATTAAGTTATAGGCAACGCCAAAGTTGGTTCTCCCTCCTTTGCCGAATCCTGGAATGTAGTGTGGCTCGGAATTTTCGTTTTTTGTCATCTTCAGACGGGAATGATATCGGATTGACCATCCCATGCTGAATCTTTTAAAGACGTGCGCTTTAAGTCCAACCACAAATTCAAACCAAGTGACATTGCTTTTAACATCATGATAATCAATAGGGATCTCTAATCCTTCCCAATTGGGGTCGATTAAAGTAGGAGCCTCATAGTCATATTTCATTGGCGTGAAGCCGATTCTTCCACCTAAATAGATATAACCAGGGAGATGAGGCTTCTTAGACATCATATTGTAATCCATACCGACGCGAACGTAAGGGGCGGCGGTAGAGAAATGAATATTCGTATCTTCGTTGGTCACGTCAATCTTTCCATATCCTACCTCGATAATAGGCATATACCGATTCTTTAAGTTGGCTTGAAGACTGATATCACCGTATTGATAGTCACCGCCAAAGACTTTGTTCAAAAGTCCGGAGATGTCTGCACCAACTGAAAGACCTTGAAAGAAGGTTACATTCTCCTTTTGTGAAGCCTTCTCTTGGAGTTTCTTTTCCGCTTCTTCTTTTTCAACCTCTGATTTGAAACGGATCTTCCGTTCCTGTGCTTTCATCGGCAGAGAAAGTATGAGGAAAATACTACTCAGCAATAGTATAATAGATATGGAAGTTCGTCTTTTCTTCATTGGTTATATCTTTATTAACGATCACAATCGAATCTAATACATTCCTAGTGTACTCGATGTTCTCAATCTCATGATACATCAATACTCCGCATTCGACTTCACTGACAAATGGTTTTGGCTTGTGAGTGACTTCTATTTTATCCATCAGCAAGTCTGTATAATGAATGATGTAAGTGGTTTTCGTCGAATAGCTTAACGGTAGTGACAAACTCTTGAGATTGCTCATGGCATTGTACACAGTATCGTACACGATATTGTCGCGTACCATGGTTGAGGCTGATACCGTAACGGCACTAGTCAGTGCCAAAGCTTGGTGCTTGTCGCTGCTTAAAAAGTCGAAATGTGCCGAAGGAACAGTCTCCAACGCACAATTACTTTCATTACAGCTGTTCAGGCCCCAAGGCAAGATCATAATGAGAAGGAACAATATGACTGGAAAGATTCGTTTCATGTTTATAGTTCCTTATCGATATTATAATTATTTCTGTCGGGTGAGTGTCTGACGAGTAATTCACCTAGGAATCCGGCCACAAACAATTGAGTTCCAAGAATCATCAACGTAAGTGACAGATAAAAATACGGTGAGTCGGTTACCAAGATGGCTGGAATACCATTTGCTAAGGCATATAGCTTATGTGCGCCAATGCCAAAGGCCATGATGAAGCCCAAGATGAACATCAGCGAACCTAAGAATCCGAAGATATGCATCGGTTTTACACCAAAGGTCGACAAGAACCAAAGGGTGATGAGGTCAAGATAGCCATTGAAGAAACGATTCAAGCCTCCAAACTTCGTTTTCCCGTATTTTCGTGCCTGATGATGGACCACCTTCTCACCAATCTTGGTGAATCCAGCGTTCTTTGCAAGGTAAGGAATATATCTGTGCATCTCACCAAAGACTTCAATGTTCTTAACAACATCTTTCCGATAGGCTTTCAATCCACAATTGAAGTCATGAAGGTTATGAATGCCTGAAACTCTCCGTGCGGTTGCGTTGAATAATTTGGTAGGAACGGTCTTTGATAGCGGATCGTACCGTTTCTGCTTGTAACCAGAGACTAAGTCGTAATGATCTTCCGTAATCATGCGATAAAGTTCAGGAATCTCATCAGGGCTATCTTGTAAGTCAGCATCCATCGTGATGACAACATCGCCTACGGCTCGCTTGAAACCGCAATACAAGGCTGGAGATTTTCCATAGTTCCTCCTAAACTTAATACCTTTTGCTTGGGGATATGTGGAATGTAGTTCTTCAATGATAGACCATGAACGGTCTGTGCTGCCATCATTGATGAACAATACCTCGTAAGTAAACTGATGTTCATCCATGACGCGCTTTATCCACAAGAAAAGTTCCTTGATAGATTCTTCTTCATTGAAGAGAGGTACCACAACGGATATGTTTAATGTAGAAAGATTATCTTCCATCTGATCTGATAATAAATGTTCTAAAAGGCAAAGTTAGTTCTTTTCGTGGAATACCTTTCTATTTTCCTGTTTAAAAATAAAACTTTGTGTTAAAATGGGAAAAAAACAATCGAAAAGGTTGTTTTATTAATTTAATTACCTACCTTTGCACTCGCATTTTTAAATGGGTAAGTCCTATACGGCCAGCTCCCTGTGAACTCCTCCAGGGCTTGACCGCAGCAAAGGTAGCAGGTTGTAGCGGCGCGATATAGTAAGCTTACCCTCCTGCCTCTTTAGCTCAGTTGGCCAGAGCACGTGATTTGTAATCTCGGGGTCGTTGGTTCGAATCCGACAAGAGGCTCAGGAAGGAATAGATTTTTCTATTCCTTTTCTTTTTCTCTGATATTGTCACTTGACATAGGATAAAAAAGTTGAAATATCCTTTTTATTTTTTTCTAAACTTAATGGATATCCCCAAAGTTTTTTCTACTTTTGCAAATCATTAAAATAAGGAGAAAAGAATGGGTGGTTTTTTTGGAGCAGTAAAGAAGTCTGCATGTATTGCTGATGTGTTTTATGGTACAGACTATAACTCACATCTGGGGACGAAACGTGGTGGAATGGCAACGTATGCACGTAATAAAGGTTTTATGCGTTCCATTCACAACTTGGAAAATTCCTATTTCCGAACGAAATTTGAGAAAGAGTTGTCAGACTTTGAAGGAAATGCCGGGATTGGCATTATCAGCGATACCGACCCTCAACCTATCATAATTAATTCAAGAATTGGCAAGTTCGCCATTGTCACGGTTGCCAAAATCAATAATATTAAGGAATTGGAAGCAGATCTGTTGGCTCAGAACCAACATTTCTCTGAGATGAGTCTGAATGTTACGAATCAGACAGAATTGGTGGCTTTGCTGATTACCATGGGTAAGGATTTTGTCGATGGTATTGAGCAGGTTTTCAAGTCGATAAAAGGTTCTTGCTCTATGTTGTTACTGACTGAGCATGGTATCATTGCTGCACGCGACAAGTTGGGCCGTACTCCTATTATTATTGGAAAGAATGAATCAGGCTATGCCGTAACCAGTGAATCTTCCAGTTTGCCGAATTTGGGCTATGAGATTGAGAAGTATGTTGGCCCGGGTGAGATTGTCCGTGTTCACGAGGATGGTATCGAGCAGTTGCGTAAACCGAATGATGAGATGCAGATTTGTTCGTTCCTCTGGGTATATTATGGATTCCCTACATCAAACTATGAGAACATCAATGTAGAATATGTTCGCAATAAGATAGGTGAGAAGGTTGCTGAGAATGATGATGTAGAGATTGATGCAGCTTGTGGTATTCCTGATTCTGGTGTTGGAATGGCGTTGGGATATGCCGAAGAAAAACGCGTTCCATACTTGCGTTCCATCTCTAAGTACACGCCGACATGGCCTCGAAGCTTCATGCCTTCCAACCAGGAGATGCGTTCATTGGTAGCAAAGATGAAGTTGATTCCGAACAACTCAGTTCTGAAAGGAAAACGTTTTGTCTTCTGTGACGACTCGATTGTACGTGGAACACAGCTGCGCGACAATGTGAAGATGTTGTATGAAGGCGGTGCCAAGGAGGTACATGTCCGCATATCTTGTCCTCCTCTGATTTTCGGTTGTCCATTTGTTGGTTTCACCCGTCAGAAAAGTCCGATGGAGTTGTTGACTCGCCGTATCATCAAGGAGCTTGAAGGTGATGAAAATAAGAATTTGGAGAAATATGTGGCGACAGGTACTCCGGAATATAATGCGTTGGTAGAGAAAATCCGGGAACATTTCCAAATTGATTCGTTGAAATTCAACACCATCGAAAACCTGATTGAGGCAATCGGTTTACCAAAGTGTAAGATTTGTACTCACTGCTTCGATGGCACAAGTCGATTCTAAGCAGAATTGTTTGAGGCAGGATAATTGGAACTAGATAGAAAACCGTTATATATACAAAAAAGAGCAATGAATTCTTTGGAAATTCATTGCTCTTTTGCTATTTTTGAACCGTAACAAAAAATCATGTATTATGAATTTGGTTGAACGCTTTTTGAAATATGTGAGTTTCGATACTCAGTCGGACGAAAACTCGGAAACCACGCCGAGCAGTCCTAAACAAATGGTGTTTGCAAGATATTTGCAAGAGGAATTGACGGAACTGGGATTTGAAGATGTGGACTTGGACCAGAACGGTTACTTATATGCTACCCTGCCGTCCAATATTGACAAGCCTGTTCCCGTTGTAGGCTTTATCGCTCATATGGATACGTCGCCTGATATGAGTGGTGCCAACGTGACTCCTCGCATTGTCACAAATTATGATGGTTCAGATATCATTCTGAATGAGGCCGACGGAATCGTCCTTTCTCCTCGCCAGTATCCTGAATTGTTGAGACATCTGGAAGAAGACTTGATCGTGACGAATGGTCATTCACTTTTGGGCGCGGATGACAAAGCAGGTATCGCTGAGATTGTCTCTGCCATGGTCTATCTGATGGAGCATCCCGAGATCAAACATGGAAAGATTCGCGTTGCATTCAACCCTGATGAAGAGATTGGCATGGGCGCTCATAAGTTTGATGTACAAAAGTTCGGATGTGAGTTCGCTTATACCATGGATGGTGGCGAAGTAGGTGAGCTGGAGTATGAGAATTTTAATGCCGCTTCTGCAAAAGTTCATGTGAAAGGTGTCAACGTGCATCCTGGAACAGCCAAGAACAAGATGGTCAACTCCATGCGTGTGGCAAATAAATATATTGCGATGATGCCGAAAGAAGAAATTCCTGAGTGTACGGAAGGATATGAGGGATTCTATCATTTGATTGGCATGAAGGGTGACGTGGAGAATACGACGCTGAACTACATCATCCGTGATCACGACCGCTCTATTTTTGAACAGCGGAAGCAGAATATGTTGGATTGGGCTGAAGAACTGAACAAGAAATATGGTAAAGGAACAGTCACGGTTGAGTTGAAAGACCAATATTATAACATGCGTGAGAAGGTGGAACCGGTGAAATATATCATCGACATCGCATTTAAGGCAATGGAAGAGGCTGGAGTCACGCCGGTTATTCACGCTATTCGTGGCGGAACAGATGGCGCACAGCTCTCATTCAAAGGACTTCCTTGCCCGAATATCTTTGCCGGAGGCATGAACATGCACGGTCGTTTTGAGTATGTTCCAATCCAATCGATGGAGAAAGCAAAGAATGTAATCATCAAGATAAGTGAAATAGTAGCAAGATAATATTAACCTTAAGTTTTTAAAAATGGAATTAAAACAAACCCCGTTCACCGCGACGCATATCGCACTGGGAGCAAAAATGCACGAATTCGCAGGTTATAACATGCCTATTCAGTATTCAAGTATTATTGAAGAGCACCTTACTGTTTGTAAAGGTGTCGGCGTTTTCGATGTTTCTCACATGGGTGAGTTTTGGGTGAAAGGTCCGAAGGCATTGGACTTTTTGCAGAGTGTAACATCTAATAATGTGGCAGCAATACCTGTTGGTAAAGCTCAATATTCTTGTTTCCCCAATGAGGATGGTGGTATCGTAGATGATATTATCGTATATCACTATGAGCCAGAGAAGTATCTGTTGGTCGTAAACGCTGCCAATATTGATAAAGACTGGGCATGGTGCAACAGCCATAATGCCGTTGGCGCCGAATTGGAGAACTCGTCTGATCGTATGGCTCAGTTGGCTATCCAAGGCCCGAAAGCAAAGGAAGTTATCCAGAAACTGACAGCCGTAAATCTGGATGAGATCCCTTATTATGCGTTCACCGTAGGTGAGGTTGCCGGTGTCAAGGATGTGATTATCTCGGCAACAGGCTATACGGGTGCAGGTGGATTCGAATTATATTTCTATCCGGAACATGCAATGACGATTTGGAATGCCTTGTTTGAGGCTGGAGCTCCTGAAGGAATCAAACCGATTGGTTTGGGTGCTCGTGACACATTACGCCTGGAGGCTGGTTTCTGCTTGTATGGCAACGATTTGAATGATACTACTTCTCCGTTGGAGGCTGGTCTGGGCTGGATTACTAAGTTCGTTGATGGTAAGAACTTTACCAATCGTGCGGCTTTGGAAAAACAAAAGGCTGAAGGTGTTACAAGAAAATTGGTTCACTTCAAGATGGTTGACCGTGGTATCCCTCGTGAACATTACGATTTGGTAGATGCTGAAGGAAACATTATCGGTTGTGTGACCAGCGGTACAATGTCACCGACTTTGAAGATTGGTATCGGTATGGGTTACGTGAAACCAGCTTTTGCGAAGCTTGATACTGAAATCTTCATCGATGTTCGTGGACGTAAGTTGAAAGCGATTGTTGCTAAACCGCCTTTCCGTAGTGTTGAATAATGAATAAATAGTAGACATAGGAATAGTCAATCAAATTGTACTATTCTTATGTCTTTTTTAAATGATGATTTTTATGAAAAGCGTAAAATCTTTTTTGATCTTTTTGTTGATGACCTGTTTGCCTGTCTCAGCACAGACAACACTCAAGGAAAAGTTAGAGGCTATTCCAGAAGTAGCAGAAATTGTTCCTTTGGAAAAAGGAGAGTTCAGTGAGAAATACTTGGTTTACTTCACACAACCTATTGATCACAAGAATCCTGCTTTGGGTACTTTCAAACAACGTGTTTTCGTCGCTCATTTAGGTTACAACAATCCGACGGTTATGGTTACTGAAGGTTACGGAGCTGAGGGCGCCAAATCTCCACGCTATCGCAACGAACTGTCTCGTCTTTTCGAGACAAATCAAGTAGTGGTGGAACATCGCTATTTCCTGGAGTCAACTCCTAATCCAAAGGACTGGACTTATCTGACAACGAAACAGTCGGCTGACGACTATCATGCGATCTGCATGGCCTTTAAGAAGATTTATCAAGGAAAATGGATTACTACGGGTGCTAGTAAGGGTGGCCAGACCACTGCTTTATACCGCACTTATTATCCAGACGATGTAGATATCTCAGTTCCTTATGTCGCTCCTCTGAACTATGGCGTTGAGGATGGCCGTCACGAGCCGTTCATCCGGAATGTCTCTACTGCTGCCGACCGCAAGGTGGTACAGGATTTCCAGATGGAAGTGTTCAAGCGTAGGGCAACCTTGCAGCCGATGTTCGAAAAACATTGCAAGGATAACAACCTGACGTTCCCTGTCACCATGGGTGAGATCTATGATTTCAGCGTTTTGGAATATTCTTTCGCTATGTGGCAGTATGGTTTTCCTATCAGCAAGATCCCTAGACCAACAGCTTCGGATAAAGAAATCTTTGATCATTGGATCCAGCAGTGTAACCCAAGCAACTTCAACAAGGAAGGTTATTTCAAATCATTCTTTGTGCAGGCAGCCAAGGAGTTAGGATACTATGGATATGATATCAAACCGTTCAAAAAGTATATGGTGTTGAAGTCTACAAAGGGTTGGTTGAGTCGTTTGTTGTTGCCTGATGAACTGAAAGGTGTGAAATTCGATAAGACAATGGCAAAAGATGTGACGAAGTTCCTGAAAAAGAACGATCCGAAGATGATTTATATCTATGGCGAGTTCGATCCATGGTCAGCATCGGGTGTTTGTGCTTGGCTGAACACATCCAAGAAGAAGAACCTTCATGTGTATGTGATTCCTGGTGGTAACCACGGTGCACGAATCGGGGTAATGGAAGAGCCGATGCAAAGCGAAGTCAAGGCTTTGATCCAAAAATGGTTAGCTGAATAATCAATACAAAAATAGTGGAACGGCTGTCCTAAAATCGGGCAGCCGTTTTTTGTTGCACATTGTCGAGTTTTCATTATTCGTTCATTGTGATATTTTTTTCAGAATGAGTGTTCTTGAGGGTCAAAACCTGAGTTTTTGAACTCAAACGTCAAGTTTTTGAAGCAAAAAATCGAGCTTTTGAAACCCTAAAAATAGAAATACAGAAAATGAATCGAATCATTCGAAAAATAAAAAAACATAATTTTGTATCGGGTATTTGGTTATTGTGAGATTAAACACTAATTTTGCAAACCTTTTGGTAATTAATGGAAAATAATAATTAATAAATAAAGTAGAATGAATATTTCATTTGAGAAGGTTGATAATGTGAACGCATTGCTCACAGTCAATATTGACAAAGCTGATTGTCAGGAGAACGTTGATAAAGTGTTGAAAAACTATCGCAAGAATGCGAATGTTCCGGGTTTCCGTAAAGGAATGGTGCCGATGGGTCTGATTAAACGTCAGTACGAAAAAGCAGTCTTGGCAGAAGAGGTTGATAAATTGATGCAAGATAAGGTGAATGAGTATATCCGTGAGAATAAAATAAATATGCTGGGTATGCCTTTGCCAAATGAAGAGAAGATGAAACCAGTTGACTTTGACACACAGGACGCATTCGAATTCGTGTTTGATATCGCATTGGCTCCTGAATTCAAGATCGAACTGGACGAAAAAGATACAATTCCTTACTATAATGTAGAGGTTACTGAGGATATGATCAACCGTCAGGTTGACATGTACAAAGACCGTGCAGGCAAATACGAGAAGTTCGAACAATATCAAGACAATGACATGCTGAAAGGCTTGTTGGTGGAGTTGGATGAGAACGGAAATGCCAAAGAAGGTGGACTTCAGGTTGAGAGCGCTGTCATGATGCCTTCATATATGAAGAACGAAGAGCAGAAAGCAATCTTCGCTAATGCCAAACTGAATGACGTTTTGACATTCAACCCGGCAGAGGCTTATGACAATAATGAGTCAGAACTAGCTTCTTTGCTCAGAATCAAGAAAGAAGAGGTTGCAAACCACAAGAGCAACTATACTTATCAGATTGAGGAAATCCAACGCCACGTACCGGCTGAACTGAATCAGACTTTGTTCGACGTTGTTTTCGGCGAAGGTGCAGTGAAGAGTGAGGAAGAATTCCGCAATCGTATCAAAGCTGACATGGAACGTCAACTTCGTGAGGACAGCGACTTCCGTTTCATCGTTGACTTGCGCGACTATACCATGAAGAAGGTCGGTGAAGTAACATTCCCAGAAGCTACACTGAAGCGCGTGATGTTGGCAAACAACCGCGATAAGGGCGCTGACTATGTAGAAAAGAACTTCGAGGGCAGCATCAAGGAACTGACATGGCACCTGATCAAAGAGCAGTTGGTTGAGGCTAATGGTATTAAGGTGAACGATGACGATGTAAAGGCAATGGCTCGTCAGACAACCTTGGCTCAGTTCGCTCAATATGGCATGGGAAGTGTACCAGAAGACCTGTTGGATAAGTATGTAAAACAGACTTTGGAAAAACCAGAGAACGTTGAAAATATGATTAGCCGCGTTATCGAAAACAAGTTGGGTGAGACTCTGAAAGGAAAAGTTAACTTGGATAACAAGACTATCTCTTTGGACGACTTTAACAAGTTGTTCCAATAATGTAAGCAAGGCAATTTAGATTGCTAAAACTTACTAAAAGGGGGCGTTAAAATCTTTTTTCTTCAATTTTGGAACAAAAGTTGTAGTGTATGTGATGTACATTTCGTACTTTTGTTTTGGAAGAAAGGGTTTTGCCCCTTTTTTATTATTAACTTTTTAACCAAATAAATTATGGTAAACGATTTTAGAAAGTTTGCAACTCAGAAACTGGGCATGAGTGGTATGGTCCTGGATGATGTGGTAAAAGCACAGAATGGATATTTGAATCCATATATCTTGGAAGAACGCCAACTGAACGTCACACAATTGGATGTGTTCTCTCGTCTGATGATGGATCGTATCATCTTCCTTGGTACAGAAATCAATGATTATACAGCCAATACATTGCAGGCCCAATTATTATACTTGGATTCTGTAGATTCTGACAAGGACATCTCCATCTATATAAACTCTCCGGGCGGATCGGTATATGCTGGTTTGGGCATCTACGACACCATGCAGTTCATCAATAGTGAGGTATCTACAATCTGTACCGGTATGGCTGCTTCAATGGCTGCCATCCTTCTGGTCGCAGGAAAGGAAGGAAAACGTCATGCTTTGACACATTCGCGCGTCATGATTCATCAACCGATGGGTGGTGTACAGGGACAGGCTTCGGATATCGAGATTACAGCTCGTCAAATCCAACTATTGAAGGAAGAATTGTACCATATTATCGCAGACCATTCTCATAATTCGTATGAAAAAGTCTGGGCCGACTCGGATAGAGATTACTGGATGACAGCTACAGAAGCGAAAGATTATGGTATGGTCGACAGTATTCTGGTGCCTAAGTTCAAGATAGAAGTGCAATTTCCAGGTAGAGGCGAAGCCAAGACTAAT
>CAMVLL010000019.1 GCA_947168315.1 uncultured Bacteroidota bacterium
CAAAGACCATCAATAAGATCCTTTATAACAAAATGGGCGCGAAAGATGAACGTCGTGCTTGGTGGAATCCGGGTTCGAAGTATAATATCCGTGATGATGCCGGTAATGTGATCTCCGGTTATATCAACAACAAGTTCCACTTCGTCAATCCGAAAGATTGGACAGGCGATTATATCATGATGCGTCAGGAGGAACTTTACTTGATGGCTGCTGAGGCAGAATGTCGTTTGGGTGATGAAGCATCCGCAAAGGCTGATTTGATGGCCTTGATGAGTGTTCGTGATCCAGAATATACTTGTGAAAAGACTGGAACAGCGTTGGGAAAGACCTCTAATGAAGAAACCGGTTCATTACTGGAAGAAATCATTAACCAACGTCGTATCGAGTTGTGGGGTGAGTATGGACGTCTATATGATTTGAAACGTTTACATCAAGGATTCCGTCGTACACTGGATCAAGGATGGAGCGTATCTTCTTATCGCTTGTCAAATCGTCCTACCGACGACCCTGAGTGCTATATCTGGGTATTCCTTATTCCACAAAGTGAGTTTGATGGTAACGTGAATATGAACCCTGAGACAGATCAAAACCCAACAGGTGATTACAAATAATCTATAAACGTTGATATTATGAAAATAAGTAAATATATAATAGGTCTTTCGTTCATGGTTGTAGGTCTGTTGACCTCTTGTAACCAGGACAATGTGGGTGCTATCTATACTCCAACGAGTCAGAATGTATCATTTGAGTCTGATGAACCTAGTCAAGTTTTAGCTAATAGCTCTTCTGTTGATGTCCCTGTTCGTATTACTCGTTCACTGACCGACGGTAGCTATACGGCACATTATACCATTTCTGGTAATGAAGATGGCATCTTTAACGATGCCAATGGTGGACAAGTCACTTTCGAGGATGGTCAAGCTGTTGCTGTCATCAACTTGAAGGCTCAGAATATGGATGGTGGTGAGGAATACAAAGTTACGCTGAATCTGAGTGATGCAGATGTTGCTACAGCCGATAAAAATTTGAATAACTCTAATGCTAAGACAGTCATTTCCGTGAAGTGTGACTATGAGTGGGAAGAATTTGGAACAGGTGTATGGAAAAGTACTTTATTTGACGATGAGTGGAAGCAGCCGTTAATGAAAGCTAAAGGTTTCAATGTGTATAAGGTATTGGATTTGTATGATGAAGGCGTGGATCTTATTGTTAAGGTGAACAGTGATAATACAGTAGAGGTTAAGTACCAATATGTTTATAACTATGGTGAATATGGAAAACTATATGCTATAGGTAATTATGATGGAACATACTCTGGTTTTGCTGGTTACTATTATCCTGATTACAATGCAATCTTGATGCAACTTTGTTTTACTCTTCCTAAAATAGAAGTTGAACTTGGAACTATTCCAGAGGTATTGTATTTGCCGTAAAACAAATAGTAATAGTATTAAAGGCCATATCTGAAAAAGGTATGGCCTTTTTTATTATTTTTGCACAAATAAGAGAACTGTTTATGATTCAGAACTATAAGATTATTACACTTTGTGGAAGTACTCGGTTCAGAGATGAATATATGGAGGTGCAGAAAAATCTTTCTTTAAAAGGAAACATCGTCATTTCTGTCGGACTGTTCGGACATTCTGGTGACGAAGAGGTGTGGAAACCGGGCGTGAAGGAAATGTTGGACGATATGCACCTTCGGAAAATTGATTTGGCCGATGAGATTTTCGTGGTGAACGTGAATGGATATATCGGGGAAAGCACTCGCCGTGAGATTGCCTATGCCAAATCGACTGGTAAGAAAGTGAATTACTTGGTCCCAGTGGAAGAATAAAATGTGTCTCCATCCTTTATATACAGATATTCAGAAGCCGGAACGTTTTACCTATCCTTTCTTCTACACGCCTCATCCGCTCTGTCGGATGGCGGCAACTGAGGTTCAACGTTATATCGCCTCAATGGGACAATGGCGAGAGGAGCTTGCCCAAGGCAAAATGTTCGGAGTTTTGGTCGTAGAGGATAAACAAGGTAAACTTGGATACTTGGCTGCCTATTCTGGACTGTTGGCAGAGCGGAATGATTGGCCATATTTTGTTCCACCTGTATATGATTTGTTGCAACCGGGTAGTTATTTTCAGGTCCATGAGGCGGAAATAACGGAGTTGAATAAGCATATTCATTCCTTAGAACAGGACTCGACACGATTACAACTTCTCCATTCTTTTAATCTCTTGAAGGTAAAACAGGAACAGCAGTTGAGCAGTTTTCGCCAGCAGATGCAAGAGGCGAAGCGTGTAAGGGATGAACGAAGGGAAACCGGTACCTTGTCGGCTGAAGAGGAAGCTAATCTGATTCGTGAAAGTCAGTTTATGAAGGCAGAGCTCCATCGGCTGAAGAAACGGATGGAGGAACAACGACGAGGAATCGAAGAAAAGCTTAATGAATATGAAACCCGTTTGTCGTCAATGAAGCAACAACGCAAGCATCTCTCGGATAATCTGCAACATTGGCTTTTCGGTCAGTTTAAGATGCTTAACGCAAGAGGTGAACAGCGTGATTTATGCAGTATCTTTGCTGAGACTGTGCAGGGTGAGCCACCGGCAGGAGCAGGGGAGTGTTGTGCTCCGAAGCTATTACAGTACGCTTTTTTGCATCAGTTGCGTCCAGTTTGCATGGCTGAGTTCTGGTGGGGAGCCTCTCCAAAGTCGGAAATACGACATCATCTCCATTATTACCCCGCATGTCGGAGTAAGTGTCTGCCTATCTTGACGTATATGATGCAGGGATTGGATGTGGAACCCAATCCGTTAGAGGAAAAAAGTTCCGTACCGTTGGAAATTATCTACGAAGATGCTTATTTATGGGTGGTCAGTAAGCCTTCGGGAATGTTGTCGGTGCCTGGAAAAACGAATCATTTCTCGGTTTCTTCTTGGCTTTCTCAACAAAGTAGAGCTGATGAACAGCCGATGGTTGTTCATCGTTTGGATATGGCCACCTCAGGTTTGTTGATTGTTTCTAAGTCGGCTTCGAACTATAAGAAACTTCAGGCACAATTCGCTTCTAGAAAGGTCTGTAAACGGTATGTGGCAATATTGGACGGAGTGATTCCGATAACTAAAGGAACTATTTCTCTTCCACTTCGTTCTGATCCAATGAATCGTCCTTATCAGGTGGTGGATTGGGATGATGGAAAAGAAGCGGTGACTGAATATGAGGTGTTATCTGTACAGAATGGTAGAACAAGAGTCGCATTATATCCTCGGACAGGACGTACTCATCAGTTACGTGTACATTGTGCCTTTAAAGAAGGATTGAATTGTCCGATAGTGGGTGATAGTTTGTATGGAACGTCTTCCGATCGCCTTTATCTCCATGCCGAACAGATTACGTTCGTACATCCTGTAACGAAAGAGGTCCTAACTTTTAAGGCTCCCGCTCCGTTTTAATGTTAAGTATCTGTAGGGGACTACCTTATGTAGGCCCGTGCCGTTTATTGTTCATGCTTGTATGATATTCATTTTCTTTTGCATGCCCTTTGTTTTGTTCATTTCTCTTTTGCATGAACAAAAGAGAAACCGAACCAAAGAGAAAATTCACCGGCTCACGCAAAAAAACTAAAAATTAAAGCATGTTTCCCTAAACGAGCCAAACGCCCTCGCTTCGCTCGCTTGACGAGGCTCGTTTTTAACGGGAAACATCTTCAATTTTCTTCACGCTTTTTTGCTAAGGCCGGAACTATTTCAACGTTAACGAGAACGATAACGAGAACGTGAATGATAATAATAAACCAAACAAACCTATATCTATCCTCTGTAGGGGCCTACCTTGTGTAGGCCCTTGCCAAAATTGCAAATATTTCAAATTATCCGCATAGGGTGAAATGTGGATTTTCGGCCTGGTGAACCCTTAGGGTTCACCTTTTTGATTTTTCTGACTTTGCAATTGCTTGATTACAAATAAATTATAAAATCGGTGAAGGTGAAGGCTATTTTTTAATTAAAGGGCATAGGGAGGTTTTAACAGGAACGATAACGGGAACGATAACATAAACTGTAGGGACGACCTTGTGTCGTCCCGCAAACATGATGCAATCACGGGCCTAGACAAGCTAGGCCCCTACAGAATCTGAATAATAACTATCTATTATCGAGTTTTCCTTTTCAGAATTCGAGATTTTAAGGCTAATTATCGAGTTTTTATAGCTAAACATCGAGTTTCTGAAGCCAAATGTCGAGTTTTTGAAAGGGAGGGTATAGTTATAGTGTAAATTGCATAAAAAAGTCGGAAACCATTTTTTAATTTCCGACTTATGATTGATTCCGTTTTGAATTTTATTTCAACGCTTCTTCCCAGTCTTTCAAAGCTTTCTCCTCGTTTGGATGAGATAAGCCATCCGACTTGATGACATTCTGGGCAAAATTCTTCAACATATACAGGATAACTGTTTTCTCTGTTGGATTGAATTCAGCAACTAAATCCTTTGTTTCTGCTACAACCTCGTCTAAAGTGTACGCTTTTTGCAACAATCCATTCAAGTATCCATCTATTTCATCGGTAGGTCCAAACTCAGACAGCTTTCCAATGAAATCAGCAATAAACTTATTCTCGCGGGTGCTGTAGACACCATCGGCACTGGCAAAGAACAAACCAGTCTTTGCAACTAATTTGATTATCTTTTCAATAGCACTTGTTTCCATATTCAACTTATTTTGCACCACCGAATGCATTACCTGCCATTCCGATGACTGAGATTACACTTTTCGCTATATCACCAATATTCCCGCCTTTACCTCCGACGAGCATTCCCAATACGCTTCCTAAGTCGATACCACCGGATGATTTGCCTCCTCCAGTCAATGAACCTAGAATATCGCCAATGTCAATGCCACCTGTAGATTGTTTCGGAGCTGCACCACCTTTGGCTATCTTGCCTAGCACATCGCCAATGTCGATACCGCCTCTTGATTGTTTTGTAGCTCCGCCCTTGGTTAGTTGTCCTAAAACTTCACCAATGTCGATACCACCTGTAGATTGTTTCGGCGCTGCGCCGCCTCTTGTTATCTGGCCCAATACCTCACCAATGTCAATACCGCCGCCTGATTGCTTTGGAGTTGCACTACCTTTAGTCAATTGACCTAACACTTCACCGATATCAATACCTCCGGAAGATTTCTTTGCACTGCCTCCGCCGGTCAGGGAGCCTAGGATATCGCCAATGTCAATACCGCCTTGGGAACTGCTTTGCTTGGCACTTCCAGCAATGGCTCCTTTAAGAATGTTTTCTAATAAACCCATGATATTAAATATTATAAGATTAAAGTCGTTTGTAAATGTATTAAAAAAAAGGAAGAAAGAAAAATAATCTATTAGAATTTTTATTCTCCTAGTTAAATATCGTAAGCAAATGTTTTATCTTACTCGATGAGGATGAGAGAGGGTTACGTGACAATGAATAACTTTTGTCAAATATCTGGTTTTATTAGTGGTACGTTGAAGTTTTCTGTATATTTGCAATGAAATCTAAATAATTACGACAATGGATGGGAAGAAAGTCAGTGGCCACGTTGCCATTTTCTCAGCGAATGCTATATTCGGTTTAGGTGTTCCTGTAACAAAGGTGCTTTTGGACAATTGGGTTACTCCGATGGGCTATATAGCATCCCGAAGTTTGTTTGCCGCCCTTATATTTTGGGTCATACAATGTTTCTTGCCAAAGGAAAAAGTAGCCCCGAAGGATCTGTTAGTCATTTTGTCGTGTGGTTTATTGGGGTTCTTTATCTCACAGACGTTGACAGCTGAGGCCCTGGTGTATACAAGTCCGGTTTATTACTCGTTAATTGCAGCTATGACGCCGGTTGCGGTGATGTTATTGGCTGCTGCCTTTATCAAGGAGTCCATAACAGGCTTGAGCATTGTCGGTGTTATCCTGGCGATAGCCGGTGCAGTCCTGATGGTCTTTGCCAGTAAGTCGTCGGCTGGAGGAGGGAAAAACGATGTTTTGGGAATCTTCCTAGCCTTGATGAGCTTGCTTACATGGGCGATTTATCTTATCGCTACGCGTAAAGTCTCACAGAAATACAGTCCGGTGACACAAATGAAATGGGTGTTCTTGATATCTGCCGTTGTGGCTGTCCCATGGGCGTGGAAAGAACTACCGATGAATAAGTTATATACATCAGCATGGGCATGGGACGGTGTCGCTGAAATGGCCTTTATTGTAATTTTTGCAACGGTGTTAGGCTATTTCCTGATACCATTTGCCATGAAATATCTGAAAGCGACCACAGTCAGTATCTATACGAACTTGCAGCCAGTGGTAGCCTCTTTGGTTGCCATCGCTTTAGGACAAGATATCTGGACGTGGGATAAGCCAGTGGCAGCCATTCTTATTCTATTGGGTGCCTATATCGTAACCATCCCTCCTAAAAATGAAAGGATAAAATCATGAAACGTATTCTCTTCTTCCTGTTTCTGGTGTTCGGTGGTTTCTGCCTGAATACGTATGCGCAAGTCGAGACAGTCTCGTCTCGAAGCGGTTATATGCTTTACTATCCATCCATGGAGCGTGGAAAAATTAAAAAAGGTGAACGTCTCATCGTTTTGCAACGCCTGGATAATGGTAACTTTATTGTTATATATCATGATCGGGAGGCTTTGGTAGATATCAGTTTTCTGAAAGTGAACGAAGGTGTCTATCGACTGATCCGTACGAAAGAACTCATGCAAGAACAAGATAAGGAACTACAGGCATACGAGGACTCCGTGAGAAATGCCTATAGGCTTCGGTTGAGGGAAGAAGGATTACAGAAAATAGCCGAGAAAAATCTGGCTTATGAAGGGACAATCCTCAAGCAAACCGCCATTACCCCAATCCGTGACAAAGCCTATGAGACCAAAGACACCTTTGAGAAAGACGAAAAAGTGCAGGTGTTCTACCTCTCAGAAGAGCATAAGCTGGCAGGTGTGTTTAACGACCGTTTGTATGGATATGTAAATATCGAAGATGTCGAAATCGAAGAGGAACGGGATGTGAAAGTTCTATTATCTATTCCGGAGGAAGACAGAAACAACTATGCGGATTATGTTGTGGAGCAACAGAAGCAGAAGATGGAGACGGTGATTCAAGCTCAGATGGACGAGATGTTGAGAAACTCTCTGAAACAAATGTATAAGAATGGTTTCCCCATTCTGCTGGTCGATTGCTATCCTACGAATATTAATATGGTTGGACATGTCGACATTTATTTGGAATATATCAACCTTTCAGGAAAAGCCATCCGCTCGGTTACGGTAACTGGTTATTTGAATGACGAGGATGGTAAGACAGTTGCCAATGAGATCTCTCCTCATAACAAGAATGTATCGTGCAGGGATTTTAATGAAGTCAAACCTTATGGCAAGAGTATCAGGACCTGTACGGAATTAAGTTTCTACAATAGCAGTGCCAAGTCGTTTGTCATCACGGGTGTGCGTATTCAATATCGTGACGGCTCTTCCGCAGTGATGAGTGCGGCGAAATGCAAGGAGATGATGAACATCAGCCAAAAGTACACACCAGAGGAAAAACGTTTTTATAAGGAGCGCTGGTTGTAATGAGGGTAAAGGCTGTTTTCTTTGACATCGACGGGACTTTGGTCTCCTTTCGTACGCATCGTATCCCGGCGTCAACACGTGACGCCCTCTTCCAACTTCGGGAGAAGGGTATTAAAACCTTCGTGGCAACAGGTCGACCTTGGATGATTATCGATAACCTGGAGGATTGTCCATTCGACGGGTTCATTACCATGAACGGGAGTTCTTGTTTCACTTCCGACTTTGAGCCTATCTTCCAGCGTAGTATCCCAAAGGATAACATTCAACGGCTGATAGATTCCGGTTTGGCAAATCGGTATATTTTCGAGTTTGCATCCGACCACGATATGTTTATTACCGGAATCAATGACCGAGTGTTGGAGATAACTCGTCTTATCAATCTGTCTACACCCCGGATAGCACCTCTTGAAGAGGCTTTAGAAAGCGATTATTACGAGATGATGGGTTACTTCACCGCTGAAGAGGCCATGGAGGAGCAAGTCTTCGAGAATGTATTGCCCGATTGCTTACCGATGCGCTGGCATCCTTTGTTCACGGATATCATCGTTAGGGGAAACAGTAAGAGTGTCGGCATCGATCATGTCTTGGCACATTACGGCATCAACTTGTCCGAGAGCATGGCTTTCGGAGATGGAGGAAACGATATCCCTATGCTACAACACGTAGACGTGAGTGTGGCGATGGGTAACGCTGAACAGAAAGTTAAGGATGTGGCCGATTACATTACTACAAGTGTGGATGATGACGGTGTCCTGCAGGCTCTGAAACATTTTAATGTGTTGTAATACACATTGTTTATATAATTGTCTATACGAAAAAATAATACGACTTATGAATAAGAGATTTTTGTATACATTGTTGCTGGGTAGTTTGCTTACCGCATGTCAAGTTTCTAACCAGCCGACTGAGTCCGTTGACTATACACAATACGTGAATACATTCATCGGAGCGGCCGATAATGGCCATACTTTCCCCGGGGCCTGTGTGCCTTTCGGGATGATACAGACCAGTCCGTCGACAGGAGCTGTTGGATGGAGATATTGTTCGGAATATATCTATGGTGATTCTATTATCTGGGGATTCTCACAGACTCACTTAAGTGGAACGGGATGTATGGATTTGGGTGATGTGCTGGTAATGCCGGTGACAGGAGCTCAAAGACGAGCATGGGATGCATACCGCAGTCGGTTTGAGAAATCGACCGAAAGCGCCTCTCCTGGTTATTATACCGTTGAATTATCCGATCCAAAGGTGAAAGCTGAGTTGACGACAGCTACTCATACCGCTTTTCATCGTTATACTTATCATGTGACTGATTCAGCATCGTTGTTAATCGACTTACAACATGGTCCGGCATGGGGTGAGAGTCAGTACCATTCCCATGTCGTAGCATGCGAAACACAGTGGGAGGATTCGGAGACGTTGGTAGGACATGTTAGAAACCGTGTTTGGGTGGATCAGGATTATTTTTTCGTAATAAAATTTAATCATGCTGTCACCAATCATTTTGTTCTTCCACATAATACGGATGAAAATGGAGATCGTATCATCGCTTCATTTGATCTGAAACCAGAAGAAGCCTTGTTGGTAAAAATAGCTTTGTCGACAACAAGCATTGAAGGTGCAAAAAAGAATTTGATGGCAGAGATTCCAGCATGGAACTTTGATGAGGTAAAACAGGAAGCACATGACACATGGAACAGCTATCTGGGTAGAGTAGAGGTGAGCGGGACAGATGAAGAAAAGGTCAATTACTATACTTCATTGTATCATGCCTTGATACAACCGAATGAAATCTCGGACGTAGACGGTGCTTATCGCAACTCTGCCAATGATATCGTTCAGGCCCGTGGAGGTAAGTCGTATTCCACCTTCTCTTGTTGGGACACCTACCGTGCAGCTCATCCGTTTTATACCATTCTCGTACCCGAGCGTGTAGATGGTTTTGTCAACTCGTTGGTAGAACATGGTGAGGTACAAGGTTATATTCCTATCTGGGAATTGTGGGGCAAGGACAATCATTGTATGATTGCTAACCACGGTATTTCGATCGTTGCTGAGGCCTTTGCCAAAGGGTTCAAGGGCTTTGACGCGGAGAAGGCGTTTGAAGTCATCAAGCATGGTCAAACCGTTTCTCATCCTACGACCTCTGACTGGGAAACCTATATGAAGTACGGTTATTTCCCTGCTGATATCGTAAAGGCTGAGTCTGTGTCACGCTCACTGGAAAATGTGTATGATGATTATGCAGCAGCAGATATGGCTAAGCGATTAGGCAAGGAGGAGGAGGCTGCCTATTTCACGAAACGGGCCGGTTTCTATAAGAATATGTTCGATTCCGAGACACAGTTCATGCGTCCTCGTTTTTCCGATGGCTCGTGGAAAAGCCCGTTTAACCCAAGTGAGACAGGTCACGCATCAAGTGTGGGTGGCGATTATACAGAAGGGAATGCGTGGCAATACACTTGGCATGTACAGCATGATGTTCCTGGTTTGATCTCGCTTTTCGGTGGGGAAGAAGCCTTTATGCACAAGTTAGATTCCATGTTTATCCTCAAACTTGAAACAACGGTATCGGATGTCACGGGTTTGATTGGTCAATATGCACATGGTAATGAGCCGAGCCATCACATCGCTTATCTGTACACGTTGGCCGGTGCTCCCGATAAGGCAGCCGATTTGATTCGAAAAATATTTGATACACAATACAATCCTCGTCCGGATGGACTATGTGGAAATGATGATTGCGGTCAGATGTCGGCTTGGTATATGTTCTCCGCTATGGGCTTTTATCCGGTAGATCCGGTTAGTTGTAAGTATATCTTCGGTGCACCGCAGTTGCCAAAGATTGTATTGCATTTGCAGGATGGCAAGACCTTCACGGTGATTGCCGACGGTTTGTCGAAGGAACATAAATATGTAGAGAGTATCACTCTGAACGGAAAACCTTATACAGAGAACTACATAACTCATGAAGATGTTATGAACGGTGGTACCTTAGTCTTTAAAATGAGATAACGAACGATGAGAACCCGATTAGTCCTCCTGTTGTCTTTCGTTTGCTGTGTGCTTTATGCCCAACAGCCATTATACAAACAAGCCAATATCCCTATCGAAACGCGGATTGATGACTTGATTGCACGTATGACGCTGACTGAGAAGATTGGTCAGTTGTCATCTCCTTATGGATGGGAGATGTTTGTCAGAAAAGGAAATCACGTTGAACTATCCGAGAAATTTATCCGTAGCATGGAGGAGATGCCGAAAGGATGTTTCTGGGGAGCGATGCGTGCCGACCCTTGGACACAGAAAACCTTTGAGAACGGACTGACTGCCGGCTTGTCGGTGGATGCTTTGAATGAAATGCAGCGATATGCCATGGAGAAGACAAGGTTGGGTATCCCTATTTTATTTGCTGAAGAGACACCTCACGGTCATATGGCCATTGATGCGACTGTTTTCCCGACAGCTTTGCTCGAGGCCAGCACATTTGATCCTGAATTGATGAGGCTGGTGGGTGAGGCTCAAGCCTTGGAGATACGTAGTCGTGGTGGAAATATTGGTTATGGCCCAGTCTTGGATATCGCTCGTGAACCACGTTGGTCACGTGTCGAAGAAACGTTCGGGGAAGATCCTTATCTGACAGCACAAATGGGTGTGAACGTGATGAAAGGAATGCAAGGTGATCGTCAAGATGACGGAAAGCACCTCTTCTCCACTTTGAAACATTTTGCGGCATACGGCATCCCGGAAGGAGGACATAATGGTGAGAAAGCGAATGTCGGCATGCGACAACTCTTCTCTGACCTGATGCCTGCCTTTAAAAAAGCAGTCAAGGAAGGTGCTGGAACAATTATGACATCCTATAATACCATCGATGGCGTACCAAGTACTTGCAATGCTTACTTGCTGACGGATATTTTACGTAAGCAATGGGGATTCAATGGCTTTGTGTTCTCCGATCTGACCAGTATTGAAGGAATAGTTGGAGCGAGGGTTGCAAAAGATTACCCAGAAGCTGCTTCCTTGGCTATTAAGGCAGGTGTGGACCTGGACTTATGTGGCAATGCTTATCGTACTTTACCGCAAGCATTGGAACGAGGATTAGTCACAGTGACGGATATTGACAAGGCAGTGCGGAATGTCCTTCGGTTAAAATTCCGCTTGGGTTTGTTTGAACATCCATACGTAACACGAGAGGTAGCAGAAAAAGTCGTTCGTTCAGAGAAACATAAAGCATTAGCACGAGAAGTTGCCCGTAAGGGTATCACCTTATTAAAGAATGACGGTATTTTGCCATTGAGTAAGCAGATAGGTAGCATTGCATTAATCGGTCCTAACGCCGATATGATGTATAATCAGTTGGGAGACTATACAGCTCCTCAACATCCGGATGATATTATTACTCCACTGAAAGGTATACGCGCCGCGGTGTGCAAGTCGACTAAAGTGCTTTATGCGAAAGGATGTGCTGTCCGAGATACGACACAAAGCAATATTGCGGAAGCAGTGGAGGTTGCAAAGGCTGCTGACGTTACTATTTTGGTAGTCGGAGGCTCAAGTGCCAGAGATTTTAAGACAGAATACATTGAGACAGGAGCGGCAAAGGTCTCTGAGGATGCTCAGTTGGTGTCGGATATGGATTGTGGTGAAGGTTTTGACCGCAGTTCCTTGCGATTGTTAGGTCATCAAGAGGCCTTGATTGAAGCCTTGTCACGAACGGGTAAGCCCCTTGTTGTGGTTTATATCGAAGGTCGTCCGATGAATATGAATTTAGCATCCGAAAAATCGAATGCCTTACTGAATGCCTGGTATCCAGGAGAGCAGGGTGGGGCCGCTTTAGCTGATGTGCTGTTTGGAGATGTGAATCCTTCCGGAAGATTACCTGTTTCCATTCCTCGCAATGAGGGACAGTTGCCTGTATATTATTCACAAGGCAACTATAGAGCCTATATGGATGGTGAAAGCAGTCCGCTGTATGCCTTTGGTTATGGCTTGAGTTATACCTCTTTTGCTTATTCTGATTTGCGTTTAGAATCGGGAGATGGGAAGGATGTGTTGCAAAAAGTCAGTTGCACTGTCGAGAATAATGGAAGGTATGATGGAGACGAAGTCGTACAGTTGTATATTAGAGATTGTGTGGCCTCCGTTTCTCAACCACCTCTTCAACTGAGAGGGTTCAAACGTATTCATCTGAAGAAAGGTGAACGTACGACAGTGACGTTCGAATTGGGCGAAGAAGAATTAGGACTTTATAATCTAAATTATGACTATGTCGTAGAACCGGGCGAGTTCAAGGTAATGGTTGGAGCCGCATCCAACGATATCCGATTAAACGGTAGTTTTGTTTTGCCTTGATGCTTAGTAATAAAATAAAAAGAGGGTATGCCATAAGACCTACCCTCTTTCTTTTATCAGTAAAGTTTATCCTTTCTTCATATCTTTCTCGCGTATCTCCACTCTTCGGATTTTTCCGCTTATGGTCTTTGGCAATTCGTCAACGAACTCAACCACGCGAGGATATTTATAAGGAGCCGTCACATTCTTGACATGTTCTTGCAGCTCTTTTATTAACTCAGGTCCTTCTTTTCCTTTATAAGCTTTCGACAGCACGATTGTTGCTTTCACAACCATACCACGTACTTCGTCGGGCACACCGGTAATCGCACATTCTACCACTGCTGGATGACTCATCAATGCACTTTCTACTTCGAACGGACCGATACGGTATCCTGAGCTCTTGATGACATCATCTGCTCGACCAACGAACCAATAATAGCCGTCTTCATCCCGCCATGCCACGTCACCGGTATAGTATATGTTGTCGTGCCATGCTTCATGCGTACGCTCTTTGTCGCGATAGTATTCCTTGAATAAGCCTAATGGCTTTCCTTTGTTGGTACGGATAATAATCTGACCACGTTCTCCATCTTCTGCTGATCGTCCATCGGATGTTAACAAGTCGATATCGTATTGTGGGTTCGGCTTGCCCATGCTTCCAGGCTTCGGTTCCATCCACGGGAAGTTTGCCAAGGTCAACGTCGTTTCGGTCTGTCCGAAACCTTCCATCAACTTTATGCCTGTCAACTCGCGGAACGTATTGTATACCGGATAGTTAAGCGCCTCTCCTGCAGTCGTACAATATTCCAATGAAGATAAATCATATTTGCTCAAGTCCTCCTTGATTAAGAATCGATAGATGGTAGGAGGCGCACATAGAGAGGTGACATGATACTCATGAATCTTCATCAGGATGTCATGAGGAGTGAATTTCTGATGATCGTAAACAAAAATGTTGCTACCGACAATCATTTGACCATAGAGTTTTCCCCAAACAGCTTTACCCCATCCTGTGTCAGCAATGGTAAGGTGCAGGCTCTCTGGCTTCAGATTATGCCAATAATAAGCCGTGACCAAGTGACCGAGTGGGTAGGTAAAGTCGTGTGCCACCATCTTGGGCTCACCACTCGTACCAGAGGTGAAATACATCAACATCGTATCATCATTTGTCGTTCGACGACTTGGCCGTACGAAAGGTGCCGCATGTTGAACTCCTTCTTGGAAATCTTTGAATCCCTCTGGCTTAAGCGGTCCGATGCTGATGACCTGTTCCACTGTAGGAGAATCAGGCAAGGCATCTTTCACGTGAGTGATAATCGGTTCATCCCCAACGACTAAGATTGCTTTGATGCTGGCTGCATTGCAACGGTAAACAATGTCCTTCTTTGTCAGAAGGAAAGTTGCCGGTATCACAACTGCACCCAACTTGTGGAGAGCAATCATAGATAGCCAGAATTCGTAGCGACGTTTAAGGATCAGCATGACCATGTCACCATGTCCGATACCAAGGCTTTGTAGATAAGAGGCTACCTTATCGGTCTCTCTCTTTAGATCAGCGTAAGTGAACTGGATGTGTTCACCTTGGTCATTTGTCCAAAGCAGAGCCTTTCGGTCAGGCTCCTCTTCTGCCCATTTATCGACAATATCGTAACCGAAGTTAAAGTTATCGGGTACTTTGATTTTCAGATGTTGTTTAAAATCTTCTTGAGATGTAAATGTATTTTGTTCTAAGAATCTTTCTACCATAATTATATAATAACCGCTAAGAATTTAACTGTCTTTCCTTCCAGAGCCAACATGCCATGAGGTTGAGTGGAATCGAAGTAGATACTATCACCAGGACCCAAGATCAAGTCCTTACCATTGATGTTTAACAAGAGTTTACCCTCTATCACGAGGTTGAACTCCTGACCTTCATGTTTGTTAATATAAGGGAGTGAACCTTCCGGTTTTGGTTCGACGGTAACGATGAACGGGTCCATCTTTCTACCACGGAAACCGGCAGCCAGCGATTGGTATTTATAGGCTTTTGTACGTTCCACAGAAATGCCTGCTCCCAAACGAGTAATGTAATAGGTACTCATCTGAGGCTCTTCTCCAAACATCAGGACATCCAGTGAAATACCGTATTTTCGTCCAATCATCTGTAATGCACTCACTGAGATGTCTTTGTCACCACTTTCCATCTCCAAGTATTTCTCAACAGGAAGTTCACAACTTTGGGCAACTTCCTCGGGAGTAAGTTCTAGCACTTCTCTTAACCCCCTCAAGCGTTCTGCTATCTGTTTGATTTGATCGTTCATATATAGAATTTTATCAATTTCAATGGGATAATCTAGACAGGAATTTCTCATTGTCTACAATATAACGTATATGAGTCCCTTCACCAATAACAATTTCGTTCTGACGAGCTTCAACTCGGAAAAATAACTTCTTCCCGTCAATGTCCTCCAAAACAGCTGTTGCCGTGATAATGCTCCCGACGGCTGAGGGACGTAGATGAGAGACTGAAATCTGCCCACCAACGGTCGTACTACCTTCGGGTAAATAGGAAGCAACGGCTAGCATTGCCGCATTCTCCATTAATGCTATCATCGCTGGAGTTGCAAGTACAGGCAAATCGCCTGAACCCATTGCTAAAGCCGTATTCTCATCATTTACGCTAAGCACACTTGTGTGAACTAATCCTGTTTCTAACATAATTATATATTTACCCGACAAAGATAAGCATATTTCTACTTTTCTTCGCTTATTTGTAACGGAATTATAACTTTTAATAGAACATTTCTTCCCATATTATAAATTCCTTGTCGGCCTGTTACGGGGTTTACATCTGTATACTTTAGTCGGCTCAAATGATTTTGGTAAGCTTTATTCGTTAGGTTATTCCCAATGATGTAGATTTCCGCTCTTTTCTTGCCGTTCAAAAAGAGTTCCGTACCTGCCGATAAGTTTAACAATGTATATGCAGGAGTCATCGTCTCAGTATTCCCTTCCATATAGTAGTGGTCTTGTTTGAAGTAGTGTTCGATGCCTGCCGAAACATACGTATTATTCAGAACCTTACCATGGTGAGTAATTTCGTACTTAAGTTCAGATGTCCATCGTGGGGCTGGTGTAAAAGGAAGGTGCTTACTCTCACGTGGCTGGTGCAGTTGGACTGCGTTGACATAGGAGAATGTGTTTTCGAAATGCCAACGGTGGATTGGGTGGATGTCCAATCCGGCTTCGAAGCCCATCAGACGCGCATCACCAGCATCAAATTGGTAGGTCATATATCCTTCTTCCATCACCTTGTTAATCCGATGAGCATAAATAAAATGATTGATGCGATTAGCGAACATGGCCAGTTGAGCAGAGAAATATTTAGTCGAAAGGTCTATTCCCAAGTCGGCTTGTAGACTATATTCTGCTTTTAGATCTTGATTTCCGATTTCGTAACGGATGGTTCCTTCATGAATGCCGTTTGATCCGAGCTCACTCATATTCGGTGTACGGAAACCACGGGAGAGGTTCAGACGGATGTTCATGTACTCTGTTGCATTAAAGACTGTTCCAATGCTTCCTGTTACACCATCGAAGTTACGGGAAAAATCATGAAATCTCATTTCTCCCTCATCCTCTAATTCTTCTGAATGAAGATTTCTATGGTCATAGCGTAGTCCACCGTTCAAGGTCCATTTATCCCAAGTCTTACTAGCTGTGATATAGGTTCCTATATCGAAAAGTCGATATGCTGGGATCAGGTACTCATCTCCCTTGTTTAGGGAACGTTGAAACATACCATTTGCCCCGATTGCCATTTTCCAACCATTAAACTCTGAAGTTAGGTAACGTAGGTCATAGTTGACTGTATGCAATTGGAAGTATAGCCCGTATTCATCGGGAGATTCCTCAAACTCCTGTCGTCTGTTCTGTTGGTAACCAAAGAGAAGTTTCAACTGTCCGGAGTTGAGATTAATGGAGTTGTCCCACACTGTCTTATAGTGATAAATCTGTTGGTAGGGCATTCCATGATGATAGGTCTTTATATCATCGGTCTCCGATTCCAAGTCACCAGTCTCTGGATCTCGTTCTCCTTCAATAATACTCGGGGTTAAATGATAGTAGCCCAGAGTCAAATGTGAATGTCCCCAATGCTTGTTCAATCCGAGTAGGGCAGAGGCTGCTCTTTCAGCAAATTGAGAATTTGGTACGTAACCGTCATACTTATTCTTATAGGCATGTGCCCGTTTGTCGCTGTATCGGACATCCCATACAACTCCTGATTTGTTCCCTTCAAAGTTTACGGAGTAATCGAAGAGTCCATTGTTGGTCTGGTATTCAGAACTGACATTGGCTTTCATCTCTCCGTCAGGGAGAGTAGGTGAACGATGAAAGATAAGTACTCCAGCCATGGCATCCGATCCATACATCAGGCTGGCTGGTCCTTTCAGAATTTCTACGGAACTGATGCTTTGTGGATCAATTTCTATCCCGTGTTCGTCACCCCATTGTTGTCCCTCTTGTCGGATCCCATCGTTGAGCACGAGGATACGGTTGTATCCTAATCCTCGGATGACAGGTTTGGAAATGCCGCTGCCTGTAGTTATCTGTGATACTCCAGGTTGTTTGGCTATTGCGTCAATGATATTCGTAGAAGATGTGGCATGTAAATTCTTGTTTGTTAGGATAGAAATAGGAGAAACCGCGTATTTCAATTTGGTATTGCCGGTTAATCCGGTAACGACAACTTCATTTAAAGTCAAATGTTGATAAAATACATCTGTAGAATCAGATATATGTTGTGCTCTTGTCCCTATAACATAGCAAAGGAACAAAAGCATAATACTTATTTTTTTCATTCTGTAAAATGCTAATGTTAATAATTGAATTTCTTTAAATCAGACAGAATGAGAAAGGAGGGGCACGACCGCAGTTGTTTTCTTTGCGGAAGGATTGAATGAATTGATGAATAAAACAATGTCTTTCTTGAGAGAAAGCATAGAATAGGGTGACAGCCATTGTTGAGGCTGCAAGGTAAGCTGAAGAAAGAAACTGACAAAGGATGCACGCATGCAACCCCATGTGATCAGCGATAAGGTGGCCGGCATGTGGAATGTGGTTGACACATTCACGGCAGCTGTCATTCAAGGAAGCCTCGCTTCCATGCACGTGGAAGGAGGAGATAACCAGCATCGGAACGAATACGGATAAAAGAATCCATGCTGATATTTTCCTTTTTAACCTTATCTTTACCATGATGGACAAAGTTATTTATTTCATTCTAAATATCGGAATGAAGTCTTGGAGAATGATAAGATTTTAACAAAAAAAAGGAATGTTGACTATAATATGTCTTTTACTTCCAGCCAATCGGCTATTTCATAGTTTGCTTTAGGATAATGAGTTGTTGTGTCTCTATTGGGATTATAATAGACACAATGCATTCCTGCTCGTTGAGCTCCGACAATATCCGTATTCCAATTATCTCCAATCATGAGTGATTCTTTTAGCTCCGATTGTGTGGCAGATAGAGCAAAGTGATAAATTTGTATATTGGGCTTATGAACACCTATATCTTCCGACAAAATGATTTTCTTGAAGAGATGATCCACCTTTGCTGAACGTAGCTTTTGGGTTTGCAGTTCACGGAAGCCATTCGACAGGATGTAGAGGTTGTATTTAGAGTACAGGTATTCTAATGCCTCACGGGTATGGGGCATCATTTTTTTTTTGAAGGCAATCCGAGACATATAATCCTTCTTATAAGTCTCAACAAATTCTTGGTCGTATGCTCCTACCACTCGGAAGGGATGAGCGTAACGGATAGCATTCAACTCATTTTTTGTGATAGTACCTTTCCCATATTCTTCCCATAGTTGTTCATTTTTCACACTATAGATATGAAAGAATTGTTCGAATGAGTCGAAGAAGCGTTCGAAATGATACTTCTCGAACATTTCGCGAAAAGTATCTTGGGAGTTCTGGTCGAATGCCCAGATTGTATTGTCTAAATCTATGAAAATGTTTCTATACATAGGAAAAAGAAAAGGGTGATGCTTCAAACATCGCCCTTTTACTTATATGAGGAATGGATTATCTGACACGAATTACCAAATAACGGGATACACTCCAGAACTCATCTGGTCGGGTAATGTTCAATATGAGTTGTCCCTTGTCGTCTTTGTCTAAGCTGTATGAGCCAGTAGGGTGAGTAGTCAACAAAGTCGCATTCTTGGAATAAAGTTTGATGGATCTGTCTGTGCGGATATCAATTTGAGTGAAGTAATCCTTGTTGAAATCCTTGCTCTTCAGAACGTCACCGTCAACCAAGATCTTCTGTTCTTTGAGCTCTGACTTTGTCCCGAATACGAACCAAGCAGCGTTCAATGCCAAATCCTGACTTGCAACAGTAGCAGCTTTTGCTTCATTCTCAGCCATCAGGTCGCTAACATCTTGGCTCAGGTTGTTGACAGCCTCATCCAGTTCAGCAATACGGATATTCTTTTCTGCCAGTTCTGTACGTAGCTCCTCGATTTCTTTCTCTCTTTTCAATAACTCGGTGTTCAAGTTTTCAATAGCTTTCTTCAGTTGAGTTGACTGATAAGAACTATTCTTTAACTTCTTCTCCAGTTCAGCAATTTGCTCACGGTTTGCTTGCAATTTCTCAGCGATAAAACGAATGTTTTCCTTCACTAAGTCTGCATTGTTTTCCTGAATGGCACCTCCACTTAAATCTACGCGATTTTCTGCTTCGTTAATTTCGCGGAAACCTTCTTGAACCTGGTTAAATGCTTCCATAATATTATCAAGTTCAGCATCACGGTTAGCTAATTGTATCATCAGGGAGTCATTTTGAGCCTTCAATTCTTTTTGCTTCGATGCGTTCAAACAAGAACTTAAGGAAGCAGTCAATACTAACGATAAAAACAAAATCTTTTTCATTTGCTATAATCAATTAAAATTATTTTTCTTCGGATAACCCACCGAGCACGATAACAAATTCACCTCTCGGTTCGTTTTTCTTAAAATGTTCAATCACTTCAGACAATGTCCCACGTACGCTTTCCTCATGAATCTTAGAAATCTCTCGGCAGACCGAAACAGGACGCTCAGGTCCGAATACTTCTGAAAATTGAGTCAGCGTCTTTAATACCCTAAATGGTGATTCATAAAAAATCATCGTTCGTTTCTCGTCTTTCAAAGAGTTCAGGCGTGTTTGCCTTCCTTTTTTTTGAGGAAGAAACCCTTCGAAACAGAATCGGTCGTCAGGTAATCCTGATGACACTAAGGCTGGTACAAAGGCTGTTGCCCCAGGCAGACATTGTACTTCAATACCGTTACGGATACATTCGCGGACCAAAAGGAATCCCGGATCGGAGATGCCTGGTGTTCCGGCGTCTGAGATGAGGGCGATGGTTTGTCCAGCGTTTAGGCGCTCAATAACGTTATTGACGGACTGATGTTCATTGAACTTGTGATGGGAGAGTAGTGCATTCTTTATCTCATAATGTTTCAATAAAACACTTGAGGTTCGTGTATCTTCGGCAAGAATCAAGTCAGCTTCCTTCAGTACCCGGATGGCACGAAGCGTGATATCTTCCAAATTTCCTACTGGAGTAGGCACTATATACAACATTCCCATATCTGCATTCTTTTCAGGGGACAAAGATAGTAAGAATTGACGACGTAAGGCTGAAATAGGCTCGTATTTTAACAGATGTTGTATAAAATGAGGGACTTATGTCGGTTTATTAACGTGAAAGTATTTTTAAAAATAAAAAAGAAGGGCTTTTTAGTAATAATTGAATTGCAAATCGTAAATTTGCATTGATTGAAATCAAATATAACAAGTGATATGCCAGCTTTTTCAGAAGATCAAATAGATGAAACTCGCCGTAGAGGACGAATTGAGGTCATTTGCGGTTCCATGTTCTCAGGAAAAACAGAGGAATTGATTCGGCGGATGAAGCGTGCTAAGTTTGCGAAGCAGAATGTGGAGATCTTTAAGCCTTCTATTGATGTACGTTATTCGGAGGTGGACGTTGTCTCACACGATAGCACGTCGATTGCTTCGACTCCTATTGAATCCTCTGGCAGCATTCTTTTATTGTCTTCCGATAAAGATGTGGTGGGGATTGATGAAGCACAATTCCTTGATGACGGACTGGTGGAGGTATGTAATCGTTTGGCAAATCAAGGCATCCGTGTCATTATTGCCGGATTGGACATGGATTATAAAGGTGTCCCTTTTGGTCCGATACCAGCTTTATGTGCAATCGCTGATGAGGTCACAAAGGTTCATGCCATTTGCGTGAAGTGTGGTCATCTGGCATATGTGTCGCATCGTCTTTCAAAGAGCGATAAACGTGTGTTGTTGGGTGAGCAAGATAAGTATGAGCCTCTCTGTCGGAAATGTTATCAGAAGGCTTTAGAAGAAGAGGCAAGGGAAAAAGCTGTTGAACAATAATAAGATGATATCCATGCAAAAGAAAATAACATTTGATTCTTTTATACGAGGAATTCTGACAGCGCTGGTAGTGTTCGGTGTGTTGTATCTGATTAATAAGTTGAGTGGTGTGCTACTGCCGTTTTTTGTTGCATGGCTCATCGCTTATCTGTTGTATCCGTTTGTAACATTTGTCCAGTATAAGTTAAAGTTCAAGAACCGTGTGCTTTCCATCTTCGCGGTGATGTTACTGTTCTTCTGTGTTATTGCATTAATTATTTGGGGAGTAATCCCTCCGTTGATTGACGAGTTTTCGAAGGTACAGGACTTAATCACAGTATATTTTATTGAAGGAACGAAGCAAGCTGAAATACCGGGAACAGTTGCTAACTTTATCAAAGAACATATCGACATGATAAAGATTGAGGAGGCTTTGAGTCTCGAGAATGTTGGTAATATTCTTCAAAAAGGCGTGCCGCAGGTATGGGCGTTCTTGGCTGGTTCTATGAATGTGATTATTAGTGTTTTTGCCTCTTTCATCGTGCTTATTTATATGTTTTTCATCCTTCTGGATTATGAAAATCTTTCGGAAGGCTGGATTAAACTGATTCCAATTAAGCGTCGTGGAATAATCCAGCAGATATTCAATGATGTAAAAGATGGAATGAACCGTTATTTCCGTGGTCAGTCATTGATAGCCTTATGTGTCGGAATCCTATTCAGTATAGGTTTTTTGATTATTGATTTCCCGTTAGCTATTGGCTTTGGTTTGTTTATCGGGCTTTTGAATATGGTCCCTTATCTGCAATTGATAGCATTAATACCTACAGTTTTGTTGGCTTTGTTGAAGGCGGCTGATACTGGTCAGAATTTCTGGTGGGTTCTATTCCTTGCTCTGATGGTATTTGCTGTAGTACAGATTATTCAGGATGCAGTTATTACTCCAAAGGTAATGGGTAAAGCGATGGGTTTGAATCCTGCAATTATCTTGTTATCTCTGTCGATCTGGGGTTCATTGATGGGCATTGTTGGAATGATCATTGCCTTGCCATTGACAAGTCTGTTGATCTCATATTACCGTCGATACGTCCTGAAAGAACAAGATGATGAATCGATAAAACCGGCAATCTCGGAGAATAGTGTAGATGAGGATTTGCCTGATATCATTGAAAAATAGGTTGAAACAAGAAAAAAAAGTCTAATATCTTTGGTGATAAAGGAAAAAGTACTACCTTTGCACCGCTTTTAAAAGAGAGCATAGGAGATTCGCTAGCTCAGCAGGTAGAGCACAACACTTTTAATGTTGGGGTCTTGGGTTCGAGCCCCAAGCGAATCACTCTCAGAAATCGGCAAGTAGTTATTTATTAATTACTTGCCGATTTTCTATTTTAATTACGCTATATTTGTACCACTTAGCCTCTATAACAGTACTTTAAGAGCTTTTCGTTTTTCTGTTTTCGGGCTTTGGTAGAAAAATCAGTTTACTTGGGCATTTTCTTCTTGTTCTCTGAGCTTGGCCATCTCGTTACCTACCAGATGGTGGGCTTTGAAGAAATTATTCAAAAATACGCGTAAATAGTTTTCCAAGTCTGGCAATTGAGCTATAAAAGGAAAAGTTGCCTTGCAATGTAAATCAACAGTGTTTCCCTCTTTATTAATGGTGTAGACAGTGATTGTAGCACAATTGAGATTAGCATAATTAACAGCCTTTCTTAATCTTGAAAACTCGTCAATGTCATATAGCTCCACATGGCCCCAATAATAATCCCAAATATGTACATACCATTCCTCGTTGGTGACACTGGCTACAAAGTTTTCTCCTTGATACCCAAAACCGATATTCCCATTCTCCGGGTCGACCTCATACTGGCAACCGATTTTGGTCAGTGTCTCAAGGAACAGGTCTCTGGTGCTTTTGACCTTCTCCTCATCTTTGACCTCCAACGATTCCAACTCAGCCTCTACTCGTTGATTGATTTTTCTTTTCTCTTTCATAAATTGTTTTATATAATTTATAATTCCCATATTCTTAGTTATTGCTTACTTGTATTAGAAGAATGCATTAAGTACTTTTTCGAAGATGTCATTGGGTGAGACCCTGTTAAATAGATTCATGCAAGTCTGGAGTTTCAGCACATCGATGCTGCTGCCCATAATGGCATCGATATCCCGTTTGCCTTCATGGATGAGCAAGGCTTCGGAGATTTCCCTGAGTCGTGCTCCAAGGACGGGGTGGGCAAGATATGCACGAGCTTCATCAAGGCCATCAAGCCCATAATACTCTGAATTGTAGCTGTGGCCAAGTCCTTTTTGCTGAGGGAAGATATACCAGATCCAATGCCCGCATTTGCGCCCATTTCGGATATCGTCAAGGGCATCAGCGTAGTCAGCAGCCTGTGCTATCAGGAAGCGTTCTAGGTCATATTCCTTTGCTGACGGCTCTCCGATAATATCCCAAAAAGATGAAGGAAGAGTGACGTTCTCTACATCACGACAACATTCAAAGAGTAGAGCCACCTCACCAATAGAGTAACCCGCTATTCCGCAGCCAATTTCTGTAACCAAAAAGCGCTTCTCGGGATGGGCCTTGGCAAATTCACAGAATTCTTTGACGTATTCGCCCATCACGCCAAGCCCACTCATAGAGGGAATGGCATAGCTTTTTCCCTGTAAGCCGTTTCCTTGGCCCATAATAGCACCAAAGTTCTCTACAGCAGCTTTGGCAGCTCCACCATAATGGAGTCCCTGCTCATTGGAACCAAACACAAACACTTCGTTTGGTGCTAAGCGGGTAATCATGTCTGGTGTGATGCGAGAATCAGGATTATTTGGAGAAGCTTCCAGTTTTGCCAATTCCTCGGCTTGGACAATCTCGACTTGCTTCTTCCACTCCTCCAGAAAATCTTTCATGCGGTACTTCACATCATCCAGTTCTTCCTTCTTGAATACGCCATTCTTAGCCACATATTCCATGATTTTCTTTTTGAGGGTTGCCTCGGTCTTATAGACCGCCATTTTCTTCGGGTCTAACTTAAAAGTGAACGATTTGCCTGTTTTCTTGCCGTTGACCGTCTCAAACTTGATTGCAGTAATCTGTATTTCCATTTTTACAACTGTTTAAAATAAAAGTTTTCAGGATGTTCGCCATACAAGAAGTGAACGACATTACAGAGCCAGATATCATGTTTAAAACCTTCAAGGTTTTCCACTTGATAGGTGCCTCCAATTTCATCATGTGCCACTAATCTTAACTTAATTGGATTGTCATTAGTTTCTTCCAAACTAACGTCAATAGTAACATACATGCCGTCTCCAGTCAGATAATTAAGGAATGCATCTGCGCCTTCAACCATTTCTAGGTCTTCTTGGTCGCCATCATACTTTGGCAGCACAACAAACCATCTACCATCTTCCCATTTTTCAAATGTCAATTCCATATCACCAATGATACTTATTAAGAACTTGCATAAAAATCGGTTCGTTAGTGATTGAGGCAAACAAGAGCATACAGGAACGAAGCTTTAGTACACCCAAGTTACTGAAAATTTCATGAAGCGGCTTTTCTAGGTTTAGCAAAACTTGTGCTGCCTCAATCGGTCTTTTTCTTAGGATTGGATGCTCTATATAAGCCTTGGCCTCTTCACGGTCTTTAATACCATAAAACTCAGTCAGCTGACTAGTTCCCGACCTTTTCAACTGAGGGTATACGTACCTCATCCAACATTCAAATCCAAGTTTCCCCTCCTGGATTTCAATAAGAGCCTGTTCATGGATGGTCTTACCTTCCTGGGCAGTCAGAAAGCGGCTCAACCCTTCATTGTTTTTGTTTTCTTCTTTCATATTATTTAGTGAAACCTCGCACTATATAATGCCTGAAACATCGAAAAAGTAATCTACCGGCTTCAGAATTCTAGACGGAAGCCTTTTTCTTTCATCTCATTGTAGCTCTCTGGATTGAATTTATAGAGAAAGGCTACTTTCTTGTTGGGCAATGGAAGTGTCTCTTCTAACTGGGTGAGAATACCAAGTTTGAGCATCTTGTTGCAGAAGTTGCGACGATCAAACTTAACGCTGAGAATGGCTTCGTAGAGATGTTGTAACTGTGTCATGGTGAATTTCTCAGGCAATAATTCAAACCCGATTGGCTCGAAGTGAATTTGACGGCGCAGTTCATTTGTCGCTTCACGAAGAATGAGGTCGTGGTCAAAAGCCAACGATGGCACTTTGTCGAGCGGAAACCATTGGGCTTTGGCGGCATCGTCACCACCTTTTACCTCGCTGATGCGAACCAGAGCGTAATAGGCGATGGTAATAACTCGTTCGCGAGGATCACGATCCACGCCAGAGAAGGCATGGAACTGGTGGATGTAGGCATCCTTCAGTCCAGTCTCCTCGAAGAGTTCACGCTTGGCACCCTGCAGTGCCGTCTCGTCCATTTTCAGAAATCCCCCTGGGAAGGCCCACCGGCCTTTGTAAGGTTCAATGCCCCGTTCTATCAGAAGTATATTCAATCGTGTTCCATCAAATCCGAAAATCACGCAATCCGTGGTGACACTTGGATGCGGATACTTGTAATGATACTTTAGTTTTTCCATATTTATATGTTATTTTGATTACAAACCTCATTGAATCGGCTAATTACGTCAGCCAGCTTTGAATCAAGCCTGTCAAGGCATTCACTGAGAATATCATCGGGTACCTCACAGACGGCAGCTGCAATACCACCAGCAATAGCTCCTTGAGTGTCGGCATCGCCACCTAGCGATACGGCTTCCCTGACTGTCCGTTCATACCCACAAGGGGAATCCATATTCTTAAGAGCACAATATATCGCTTCAGGGACCGACCCCTGACACGTTTCATCAAACTCATATTTGTGCCGTATGGTCTCCCAGTTCTCTCCTATTTTTTCTATATTATAGAAGCAATGCTTTTCCAGATAGTCCTTGATTTTATACGGTTCGTTGTTCCTGATCAAGAAAATGCAGGCGGCAACAGCCTGTGCACCAATGATTCCTTCGGGGTGATTATGGGTTACTTCAGCTGAGATTTGTGCAAGCTGAAGGGCCTCGTCGAACGATTTTGCATAATATCCTGTGGGACTTACGCGCATAGCCGATCCGTTTCCGAATGAATTGTAGGGTTTGGTTCCATGATTCCTAAGCCACCTTCCAAACATCCCTCCATAGCCTTTGTGAGGGTATTCCTCGCCGTAGCGATGCATGATTTTCACCAGTTGCTCGTGCGTGTGCTCAAGGTCGTCCATCAGCCACTCGGCAACGGCACAAGTCATCACGGTGTCGTCTGTAAAAGTGGACCGTGGAGTGAACAACTTAAAATTCCAGTCCTTTGTCTTATGGAACTCATAGGCAGACCCAATAATGTCGCCACAGACTGTTCCGATAATTCCTTTGTTTTGCATTCTGTTTGTTTTAATAGTTTATTACAGGTTTCCTATTTTAGTATAATAGCTGTAGCTACTGATGAAAGTTTTTTGCACTATTATCTAAAATCTATCTCAATCATTATGCAGCAGCGGGCAGATCCTTAAAATCCGCCCCTTCTTTTATCTCCATTATTTTCATCAACACCTTTTTCTTTCTACTCTTAACACTGTTACCATTTTTATATCCGATCCTCTTCGCAATCTCTTCCATCTTACAACCATCAATATAATAACTTTCCAGAATCATTCTATCAACTTCTTTCAATTTACTCCAAATTCTATCCAACTTCTCATATCTATCATTTTCGTTTTCCATTTCATCCATCACGTCAAACATCTCTTTAATACCTCCGTCATTGACCTCACTCACTTCAAATCCTCTTTCCATTATTCTATCCAAACTCTCACCATCCTCATTCACATTCCTCAAGTAATGCATCCCAATATTCCAGCATATTTTCTTCAGATAACCCACCATACTCTTTTCTATCAACTCAAACCTCCCATCTTTCATCTTCTCCCATAACACCAGACATCCATCATCATAAACCTCTTCTAAATCTTCAAATCTCAAAATCTTAAACTTTCCCATTAACCACATCAGCACATTGTCCCTCTCATTTTCAACCACCTTATTAAAAATAAGATTGCTCATTCCAAGAAGTTGTCTCTTTTCCTCCTTCAGAGTCAATTTCTCAGCACTCTCTTCATAACCACTGACCTTAATTTTTACTACCATACCTTTTATTTTAAGACATTGCGTAATTTTTACGCTGCAAAAGTAGAGCAAATTATTTATACTTCCAAAAAAATCTGCGTATTTTTTACGCAATAGATTACTTTTTTGTTTTTTCGGGCAATATATAATGCCTAATGTTGGGTAATAATGTGTTTAAATTGTTGATTTATGATGAAAATTAATGTTTATTCTGGGAAAAGTGGTAATTTTACTTCAGATTCAAAAAAGAAGCCTATGATTATCATTGAATCAAAAAGGAAATCGCTTGAATCGCTGAAGGAGAAATACCCTGATGCCATGATTATCGATGTGACAAGCAAAGCACAGGACGAGTTTGTCAAGTTCAGTCCCTTATATCCCAATGGTGGTATTCCAGTTCCTTTTTCTGAAGGTATTGCTGTCTCCGTGGAGGGTATTTGGCAGGGCCTGAAGGTCTTTAAGGAGGCTGACGTGGATACGTCCTTCTTCTCGAGACGTGACATGAAGAGCCTAAATCGTACTGTCCGCAAGTATGGCCCATGCCTTGGACATCGCAAGGGCGTTCATGGCGAGGAATTACTTGGCTACATCGAGGCCCGCAAGTTGATTTTCCTGCCATGTTACAAGTGGGTGTTGGAGAATAAACTTCAGAAACTGGTTGCTGCCGTGCGCATTATTTCAAAGAACAAGCCTGTTGTTCTACTTGACTATAACACCAATCCTGACGTCAGTAATCCGAAGTCCGAACTCTCGCATGCCTCGTTGATAAAGGCTTACATCGAAGGCAATTATCCGGAATAATTATACTTGCTATTTGAAAATAGCATAACTTTTATTCTAATGTTTGTTTCTTTTTGCAAGATGGTTGGGAATTAAGTGGCAAAGAGTGGCATCCCCAAGTGATTTACAGAATGGGTAGTTTCAAGTTTAATTTCCGGCATTATTTATTTTGAATCTTAAACGAATATAAAAAGCCGCAATGTCTGAATTCAGGACATTGCGGCTTTTTATTTGTGTATGGGTGAGAGGATATGTCTTTTGCCTATAAATGGCACAAAACAATCTATTACTTTTTTCTATTATTTCTAACGATCAAATTCTTCACTTTAATGTCACCTGGTATTGATTGTGGAATTGAACGATCGAAAGAATTATCACTAATGATCCAATCTTTTGCCTTACCATTCCCTCTAAATAAATAAGGGTCTGTATCTCCATGAACATGGTTGTTTTTGATAATAATAGAGTCTGCGGTGTTATTGGTCCTAATAGAAACCGCGATACCACACTTCAAACAATTCTTAATCTCGTTTGATAATATTTCAATATGATGAGCTGGTGAGGCTTTTCTTGTAAAGACCGCAATGCCACGACCATAAACATCTTCAATGTAATTGTTCTCAACTCTAATATTTTCCATCGAGAATGCAGAATTATTTGGTTCTATATCTATAGCTCCAGGCATATCTTTTCTTGTTGTGCTTTTGATAGTGTTTCCCTTCACAATAACGTTCTTACCATTAATAATAGAGATTCCG